>CAZXDF010000189.1:0-4182 GCA_964639345.1 uncultured candidatus Brocadiaceae bacterium
GGGGCACCGGCCGGGGACCTGTTCATGGAACTCAAGGTCCGCAGCCACCCGACGTTCCGCCGCGATGGACTGAACATAATCAGCACGGTGGCGGTCGACATGGCGGACGCAGCCCTGGGCACGACCGTGGACGTGCTGACCATGGATGGGCCGGTGGCCGTGAAGGTGCCGCCCGGCACGCAGCCGGGGCAGAAGCTGCGCCTGAAGGGGCGCGGCGTGCAGGGCGCCGACGGGCGAGAGGGAGATCATCTGGCAGAGATAAGGGTCGTCATTCCCAAGGAGCTGACCGAGAGGCAGAAGGAGTTGCTTAGAGAGCTTGCCGGCAGCGAGGCCGCCTCGCGCACGTAGCGCGGCAGGTGCGCCTCGCGAGCGGGAGGGACCGGCAGGTTCGAAGCTATTGTTGGCGAGGAGAGGATAATGGGCTATCCGCTGAATCGTCGGACGGCGGCGCCTGCCGAAGGGTTTGAGATCTTCCAGCGCATGGTGGAAGAGTTCTACGGCGTAGGCCGTGCCGGGTCCAGGCATGGCAGGAACGTGTGGGCGCCGCAGACGGACGTCTACGAGACCGAGAGCGACATCGTCATTAAGATGGCGGTACCGGACGTTAGCGCGGCCGACGTGAGGGTCGTCTTCAACGAGACCTCCATAACCATCAGCGGCGTTCGACACCCCGTCCAGGAAGCAGGCGTGGTAGCCTACCGTCAGATGGAGATCCCCACGGGTTACTTCGAACGCAACGTGGCCGTCCACCAGCCCTATGACGGAGAGGCCGCCGAATGGCAGTATGAGGACGGCATCCTGTGGCTACGGGTTCCGAAGTGCAGTGAGAAGATGACAAGGGTGTTCATGATACGGCTGAAGCTGTGATGCCCCGCACTACCGCTCTGTTGCGAGCAGGACTGAGGTGGAACTGAGATGGATTCCGAAGACCAAGAGCACAAATCCGACGAGAAGCCCGAAGAGGCGACCACCGAGGCTCAACTGGAGCAAGTCATCGAGGGCCTGGAGGACGAGGGGCAGCGAAAGCCGCTGCCGGATGAGCTGCCCGTCCTGCCGGTCCACGGAGTGGTCGTCTTCCCGGACGTGCTCTGGCCGGCACACGTCACGGAAGAAGACCGTGTGAAGGTGGTTGAAGCGGTCACCCTCGGCAACAGGCTCTTCCTGGCGCTCACGTTCAAGGGCGAGCCGACCGAGTCTCCGGGGCCCGACGACCTCTACGGGGTGGGCACCACGTGCGCCATCCTCCAGATGCTCAAGTTCCCGGACGGTTCGGTGCGCTTCCTGGCGCGGGGCATCCAGCGCTCGCGCGTGGAGGAGTTCGTGCAGGCCGAGCCGCACTTGAGGGCGCGCGTGAGCCATCTGGAGGAGGAGGAAGAAACGGGCGATGTCGTGACGGCCGCCCTCGGCAAGAACCTGCGCGGCCAGTTCGTAAAGCTCGCCGACATGCTGCCGAACATGGGCGAAGAGGAAAAGTTAGTAGCCATCAACATCCCGGGCGAGGGACGGCTGGCCGACCTGGTCTGCTCCAGACTGGGCATCGCCCCCGCCGAGAAGCAGGAGGTCCTGGAGACCCTGGACGTCAAGGAGCGCCTGCAGCTTGTGACGCGGCTGCTGACGCGCGAGATGGACTTGCTCGAAGTCGCTCAGAAGATCCAGGTTCAGGCGCGCAGCGAGATCGACAAGGGCCAGCGTGAATACTACCTGCGTCAGCAGTTGAAGGCCATCCAGGATGAGCTCGGCGAGACCGACGCGCAGACGGGCGAGATGAACGAGCTGCGCAAACAGCTCGAAGAAAAGGCCCTGCCCGAGGAGGTTCGCACCGAGGCGGAGCGCGAGTTGGACCGGTTGGAGCGCATCAATCCCGCCAGCCCCGAATACACGGTCGCGCGCACCTACCTGGATTGGATTCTGGACCTGCCGTGGCAGGACTCGACGCCCGACGCCCTGGACCTGGAAACGGCCCGGGGCGTGCTGGAGGAGGACCACTACGGGCTGGACAAGATCAAAGAGCGGATCCTCGAGTTCCTGGCCGTCCGCAAGCTCCGCGAGGACATGAAGGGGTCCATCCTGTGCTTCGTCGGGCCGCCGGGGACCGGCAAGACCTCCATCGGCAAGTCCATCGCGCGGGCCATGGGGCGCAAGTACATCCGCATCAGCCTCGGAGGCGTGCGCGATGAGGCGGAAATCCGCGGACACCGGCGCACCTACATCGGCGCCCTCCCCGGGCGGATTGTCGTGGGGATAAAGAAGGCCGGCTCCAACAATCCCCTCTTCATGCTCGACGAGGTCGACAAACTCGGCGCCGACTTCCGGGGCGACCCCGCCAGCGCGCTGCTGGAGGTGCTGGACCCGGAGCAGAACTTCTCATACACCGACCATTACCTCGACCTGCCCTTCGATCTCTCGAGGGTCTTCTTCATCTGCACGGCCAACATCCTGGACCCCTTGCCCCCGGCCCTGCGGGACCGCATGGAGGTGCTGGAGTTTCCCGGCTACACGCAGGAGGAGAAGCTGGAGATCGCCAAGCGCTACCTGGTGCCGCAGCAGGTGGATGCGCACGGACTGAAGGAGGAGAAGCTGAAGTTCGCCGACGAGGCCCTGACCGGCATCATCACCAGCTACACGCGCGAGGCGGGCGTGCGGAACCTGGAGCGCCGCATCGGCTCGGTCTGCCGGAAGGTGGCCAAGGAAGTCGCCATGGGGGGCGAGGAGACCCAGAGCATCGACAGGGCCCGGGTGGAGGAGCTTCTGGGCCCGGCGGAGTTCATCCCCGAGATGGCCGAGCGCATCACCGAACCCGGCGTGGCCACCGGGCTGGCCTGGACGACGGCCGGCGGCACGGTGATGTTCGTCGAGGCCATCCGCACTGACGGCGACGGCAAACTGACCTTGACCGGCCAGCTCGGCCCGGTGATGAAGGAAAGTGCTCAGGCGGCGCTGACCTACGCGCGCGCCCATGGCCAGGACCTCGGCATCGGCCCGGAGCTGTTCGGCAAGAGCGACTTCCACATCCATGTCCCGGCCGGCGCCGTCCCCAAGGACGGCCCGAGCGCCGGAGTGGCGATGGGCATTGCGCTGATCTCGCTGTGCACCGACCGGCCGATCCGCCAGAACTTGGCCATGACCGGGGAGATCACCCTCCGGGGCAAGGTCCTGCCCGTGGGCGGGGTCAAGGAGAAGGTGCTGGCCGCCACGCGCGCCGGCATCGAAATCGTGGTGCTTCCGAGGGATAATGAGAAGGACCTCGCGGACATCCCGTCCTACGCCCGTGACAAGATCGAGTTCGTCCTCGTCGACCGCGTCGACGACGTAGTGGCCGCAGTCTTCGACGGCGCCCCGGAGGCTCCGCCACAGGAGGCGGTGGCCGGGAGTTCCGGCTCCGAGGAGGATGCTTCATCCGAGGAACCCGCCACGCAGACCGCCGCTGACAAGGAACCCGCCGCCCGCAACGTCCGAGCGCGCAAGAAAGACTGACCCACGCCGGCAGGCTCGACCGAAACGAAACGGCCCTTAGCCGCTGATACACGCAGATAGACGCTGATAAAGACGGGCACAGGCAAGACGCCCAACCTTTCCGTTCCTTCAGCTGCGTTCATCTGCGTTCATCCGCGGCGCATGCCTTTGCCCTGTGCCGGCCTGCGACCAGGGCTCACGGGGCCCCTTCTCTCGCCCCCAACCCGCGGCCAGCGGGCCTTTGACAGGCCTGGCTATATGTTGTATGGTTGACTCACTTTGGCCGCTAAGAAGGTCCACGTTCCGTAAGGGTTGTCGGATCACTCGTTGCGAACTGACGCGGGGCGGCGGGAGGCCTCGCGCAGGCGCAGTTGCATAGAGGGAGAGCCGCATGAGTGCTCGAAGAATGCTGGGACTGTTGGCCTGCACGCTGATTCTCGCCGTCGGCGCCGCAAAGGCGCTCGCAGCCGATTGGGAGACGTTGCAGGATGAAGCCGGCTGGATTGCCTACAACGCCGACGAGGGTTACGTCTCCGGCAAGGCGTATTTCTTCTCGAAAACGGTGAACCTTGGCGACGCGAACGTCAAAGAGGCCGTGCTGCGCGTAACGGCGGAGGGTGACCTGGGCGTCACGCTGCACGTCAACGGCAAGGAGGTGGGCTCCAGCCAGCACTGGTATGACCTGGACGCCTTCGACATCAAGCCGTTCCTGCAGCGCGGCGAGAACGA
>CAZXDF010000190.1:0-5508 GCA_964639345.1 uncultured candidatus Brocadiaceae bacterium
CGTCGCCATGTCAGGCGGGGTGGACTCGTCCACGACGGCCGCCCTTCTGCACGAGCAGGGGCACGAGGTGATCGGCATCGGTCTCCGGTTCCCCCAGCCGCGGGCCGCCGAGGAATCCGAGTGGGGCTGCTGCGGCGTGCGGGGAATGGACGACGCCCGCCGGGCCGCTGCTCGGATCGGCATCCCGTTCTACGCCCTGAACTACGAGGATATCTTCAAGCAGGCCGTCATCGACTACTTCTGCAGCTCCTATCTCGACGGGCGGACGCCGAACCCGTGCATCGAGTGCAATCGGGTGGTGAAGTTCGGCCGGCTCTTGAAGCTTGCCGACGCCCTGGAGGCCGACCACCTCGCCACGGGCCATTACGCGAGGATCGGTCGCGACGCGCGGACCGGGCGGCACGTGCTGAAGAGGGGCGTGGACGCCGAGAAGGATCAGTCATACTTCCTGTACCCTCTGTCGCAGGAACAGCTCTCGCGGGCCCTTTTCCCGCTGGGCGAGATGACCAAGCGAGAGACGCGCGAGCTCGCGAGGTCTTTCGGGCTGAAGGTTTGCGACAAGCCCGCGAGCCAGGACGTGTGCTTTGTCGGAACCGGGGACTACCGCCGGTATCTGGCCGAGAGGTTCCCGGAGTCGGTGCGCCCGGGTCCCATCGTGGACGGGCAGGGCCGGGTGGTCGGTGCGCACGGAGGGATTGCGTTCTACACCGTCGGGCAGCGGAAGAGGCTCGGCGTTGCGGCCGGCGAGCGGCTTTACGTGCTTTCGGTGGACGCCCGCACGGCGACGATCGTCGTCGGTGGCCGGGACGAGATGAGGACCGACACGGTTTCGGTGCGTGAGGTGAACTGGATTGCGTTCGAGGAGGCGCCCGGGCCGGTGGAGTTGAACGTGCGGCTCCGCTACAGGGAGCCGGAGGTCGCGGCGGAGGTGTTGCCCGGCGACGAGGGCAGGGCGGAGGTCCGGTTCACCGAGCCCCACGCGCGGGTCGGGGCGGGCCAGTCCGCCGTCTTCTATGACGGCGACGTCGTGGTGGGCGGCGGGATCATCGAGTAAGCGGCTCTAACAGAAAGACACTCAGCCGCAGATGAACGCGGATAGACGCAGATACAGACAAGAACACAGGGGGAACTGCCATGCTGTTCTTCCTATCCTCTTGTCGTTTTGCTTATCTGCGTTCATCTGCGTTTATCCGCGGCTGTCATTCTGTTAGATGTTCTTGGTTTGCCAAAGCTCAATAGAGGGTCCAAGTTGCACGGAACAGACATGAGCAATACTGCGACGGAAGAAAAGCTCGGGAAGTTGCGCGGCATCCTGCGCGCGATGGACGGCGTCGTCCTCGCCTACTCCGGCGGGGTCGACAGCACGTTCCTGCTGAAGGTGGCGACGGATGAGCTCGGCGACCGCGTGCTTGCGGTGACTGCCACCTCGCCCACGTATACGCACGAGGAATACGAGGGCGCGTGCGAGATCGCCCGTTCGCTCGGCGTTCGGCACGTGTCGATCTCGACCGATGAGCTGGCTGATGCGAACTTCTGCCGGAACTCGCCGCAGCGCTGCTACCACTGCAAGACGGAGTTGTTTCGGAAGCTGCGGGACATTGCGGACGGTGAGGGAATGGGCCTCGTCCTCGATGCGAGCAACCGGGACGATTGCGTCGACTATCGCCCCGGCCGAAGGGCGGCGGAGGAGGCCGGCGTCAGGAGCCCGCTCGTGGAGGCCGGCCTGTCGAAGGACGATATCAGGGCGCTGTCAAGGGACATGGACCTGCCGACCTGGGACAAGGCGGCCATGGCATGTCTCGCGTCGCGATTCCCCTACGGCGAGATCATAACCGCTGAGAAACTCTCGCGCGTGGAACGTGCGGAGAAGCTCCTGCGGGACCTGGGTTTCCGGGAGGTGCGGGTGAGAAGCCACGGAGTGCTCGCGCGCATCGAAGTCGAAGGCGACGGCGTCGGCCGGCTCGCCGAGCCGGAGCTGCGGCGCAGGATCGCCGGGGAGCTGAAGGCCCTGGGATTCGTGTATGTCACGCTCGACCTCGAAGGTTACAGGACGGGGAGCCTGAATGAAACGTTACGGGATGAAGACATCCTCAGCGGCCGCGTCGGCTCGGAATGAGGGCCGCTGGCCTCGGCGCTCGGCTTTCACCCTGGTGGAACTTCTCGTCGTCATCGGCATCATCGGCGTGCTGGCGGCGATGCTGCTCCCGGTTCTGGAACGCGCTCGGAGGGAGGCGGGGCGGACGACGTGCCTCGCGAACCTGAAGAACCTAGGCCTGGGGTTCACGTTCTATGCGAACGACTGGGACGGCCTCTATCCCGCGGCCGAGGATCCGGTGAGTGTGGACCCCTACTATTGGCTCTGGATGGGGCGGGGCTGGAGGGGATTAGTGATGCCCTACCTGTCGGCGAGCACGAGTGTTCTGTTCTGTCCGTCCGATCCAACAGAGCCGCAGAAATGGGAGAGCACCTCCTACGGCTACTCCATGGCGCTCTACCATTCCCCGGAGCAGATCAACGCCATGACCCACATGTCGAAGACCTACTCCGACCCCCAGCCCGCCGTGCGCCAGCGCGTGGCGACCGTGCGATATCCCTCCCGCAAGTGCCTCGCCGCCGAGTGGCTGAGCAACCACGACCCGGTCGAGGGCGATGCGGGCTGGTGGTGCTGGGTGGGCACGCGGAACGTGCTGTTCTGCGACGGGCACGTGCTGTACGTGCCGGCCACGGACGTGCATCCCGCCAACGATGGATTCCCGGACTTCAACCTCACGGTGGATGGCCCGGATGGAAAAGACATCCGGTGAGCGCCTGGCGCCTGGCGCTTTGTCAAGTCGGAAAAGACGGGTCGAGGAGTTCCGCTCACCCGGGGTAGCGGAGGCGTCTCAGGACATTTTCGATCTCCGATTTTGGATTTTCGATTTGCCAAGATCGGCAATCGGCAATCGCCAATCGAAAATCGCCGCTACCCATCGGGATGTGCCAAACCAAGGCTGACGGAGCACTGGCGCCTGGCGCCGGGGGGCTCCGGGGAAGGGTCTGGAAGATCTTGCTTGACAGGGGGGCGGCAGTATGGTATTATCTTGATCGACTTAGTGAGGAAGAGCGAACGTGCTTGTTTCGCAAAAATGTCAATACGCAGTTCGGGCCGTTTTCGAGCTCTCGAAGCGCCATGGCCAGGGCGTGGTGAAGATCGCCGAGATCGCCGAGGCGCAGGCGATTCCGGTGCGTTTTCTGGAGGTGATCCTGAGCCAGCTCAAGCAGGGCGGTTTCGTGGGGTCCCGGCGCGGCAAAGAGGGCGGCTATTCCCTCTCGCGGCCCCCTGCCAGCCTGACGGTGGGGGAGGTGATCCGGTTCGTGGAAGGGCCCGTCGGACCGGTCGACTGCGTTGAGGACAGCGCTGCCGGCGGGTGCAGGCTGCACGGGAGTTGCGTGTTTCTGGGCATGTGGGCGCGGGTCGAGAGGGCCATATCGGAGGTTTACGACAGCACGACGTTTCAGGGCCTGGTGGACGAGGAGCAACGCTTGCAGAGCGAGTACGTGCCGTCCTACGTCATTTGACTGGGGCGGGGAAGTGCGTCTTTTTGTTTTGGAACGTATGTCGAGTGAATCGGTCGAGATACTGTGAGGCGCATGGGCGGGTTGTTGGACCCGTTCTGATTTGCCGGTGAGCCCAACTGAGGGAGGATGAACAATGTCGGTCGGTACAGTCAGTGAGAACATCAAGGATCTGGTGGCGGGCTTCAACTACGCCGAGAAGGTGGAGCGTGCGCTCGCCCTCATCAGCCAGGCCTACGCCGTGCACGGCGAGGGGCTGGTCGTGGCCAACAGCCTGGGGAAGGACTCCTGCGTCGTGTGGGATCTGGCGAAACGGGTCAACCCCGGCATCCGCGGGTTCATCGTGACTACACGATTCAAGCCGAAGGCGACCAAGCAGTTCATGACGCGCATGGTGGCCGAGTACCCGGAGCTCCAGGTCTTCGAGAGCGACGAACCCCTGCCGGACCGGCTCTACGAGACCGATCCCGACCAATGCTGCGAGGTCCTCAAGGTCCAGCCAACCCGACGCGCCATCCGGGACATGAACGTGACGTGCTGGGTCACCGGGCTTAGATGCACGGAAGGGCGGACGAGGACCGATTTCGACGAGATCGAGGAGCGGGACAAGGGCCTGATCAAGCTCAACCCGATCTTGATCTGGTATGAGCGCGAGATATGGCAGTACCTGGCCTTGAACGAGGTGCCCGTCAACCCTCTTTATGCCGAGGGGTATCGCTCACTGGGCTGCGGGCCGTGCACGCGGATTTCCGCCGGTGCGGACGAGCGCGCCGGGCGGTGGGTAGGCACCAGCAAGTGCGGCGGCGAATGCGGCATACACACCCGGCCCCTGAAGCCCGATTACCAGATATGACCGGGGTGGCCGGGCCACGTTCGCTGACAGGGGTCCTTCCAAGGATCACGGCGGCCGGAGAGCGAGATGTTTCGCGGCCGCCGGCCTCCGGCGCGCCGGCCTCGACCTCGGGCGCGGCGCCCTCTCGAACTCCCTTCAGTCCCGCCCGAGCCTGATCAGCACCAGGGCGGCGAGGGGCACCACGGCGAGCACGGTCAACCCTCGGCTCCTATCGCTCATGAACCACGATCGTGCCTCCGGCACGGGCACCCCTTACGTGTTCAAAAGGCGCCCCGTCGGGGTAGCCCGTGATGTTCGGGGCTTGCCACTCTGTCACATCTCCGCCTGTCAGTTTGCCGTCTGTGTGATAGTGGGTAATGATTGACAGAATCCATTCGTTCCCTCCCAAACAGAATACGGCGACCCTCCTGCCACGCCCCTCCAGTTCGGTAGGAGACCACGAGCAGTTGTCTTTGAACTGCGTCAGCTTCCATGTCCCATTCAAGCCCGCTTCCGTGTTGCCTTTGATCGTTATGGCGTATTCGGGGTAGCCCTCGCACGTTTCGAGGCCGGGTTGTGCCTCGGGCGTCCCCTGGTCGGACGTTGTCTCGCCTGTCCTGGGCACAGCGAGACCGCACCCGATAAGCAGGGCTGGTGCCACAAATAGTGCGAGCAACAAGGACCAGCGCGCACGAGTTTTTTCTGCCATGACAACTTCTGCTTTGGCTGAAGACGACTCCAGGGCCTGCCCGGCCCCCTTTGCTCTGCCCTCCGGCACTCCTGCTGCCCCGACCGCCCTCCTAGTACGACGGGCCAGCCCCTTTTGCAAATCTTGCGGCTATTGTACCCCCCCCCCCTGCGCTCTTGTCAAGGGCGATTTCTCATCTTTCGGGAGTCTCTTTCGCGTGGCTTGCCTCCCGCGGCTCCGCAAATTAACCGCATCGCCTGGGACGGATGCAGTGGCTTACGGCTTGGACGCCAGGCGTTTGCCGAGCGCGTAGGCCTTCTTCATCACGTCGCGGTTCCCCCTGATCTTGCCAGCGTCCGGTCCCGGCGCGGCTGTCTCTCGGGCCCCCGTTATTCCCGCCCGAGCCTGATCACCATCAGGGCGGCGAGGGGCA
>CAZXDF010000191.1:0-15932 GCA_964639345.1 uncultured candidatus Brocadiaceae bacterium
CGTCCATTGCCACAACGACCTGGGCCTGGCGGTGGCGAACTCGCTCGCCGCGGTCAGGAAGGGCGCGCGCCAGATCGAGTGCACGGTGAACGGGATCGGCGAGAGGGCGGGCAACTGCGCCCTGGAGGAGGTGATCATGGCCCTGCGCACGCGCGGCGATTTCTTCGCCATCGAGACGGCCATCGACACCACCCAGATCATGAACGCCAGCCACCTGGTGAGCGCGGTCACGGGCCTGTCGGTCCAGCGCAACAAGGCCGTGGTGGGCGAGAACGCCTTCGCCCACGAGGCCGGCATCCATCAGGATGGGATGCTCAAGGAGCAGAGCACCTACGAGATCATGCGCCCCGAGGATGTCGGGGTGGACCGTTCGCACCTGGTGCTGGGCAAGCACAGCGGGCGGCACGCGTTGCGCTCGCGGCTGGAAGAGCTCGGGTTCCAGCTCGACGACGAGCGCCTGGGGCATGTCTTCGGACAGTTCAAGCTCCTGGCGGACAAGAAGAAGGAGGTCTTTGACGAGGACCTCCGCGCCCTCGTGGACGAGGAACTGGAGGAGGTGCCGGACCTGTTTCGGCTCGTCAGCTTCCACGTCTCCAGCGGCACCAGCGTCATCCCGACGGCCACGGTCCGCCTGGAGGTGGGCGGTGAGGCCGTGACGGACGCCGCCACGGGCGACGGGCCGATCGACGCCGTCTACAAAGCCGTCGACCGCATCACGGGCATCAGGTGTGAGCTGGCCGACTACGGCATCCGGGCCATCACGAGCGGCACGGACGCGATGGGCGAGGTGTCGCTTCAGGTCAGGTCGGGCGGGATGGTGGAGCGCGGCCGCGCGGCCAGCACGGACATCCTGGAAGCCAGCGCGCGAGCCTACCTGACCGCCGTCAACCGCGTGGCCAAACGGCTGCAGAACGATACCGGTGCAGGCGGTGAACCCCGCGGCATGTAAGACACCCCGGCCTCAAAGGCCGAGGCCGCCCGATTCTTCGAGCTCCGGTGCGGAAGCGGCCGAAGGCGTTTCGGCCGGCTCCGAATCCTTCCGGCCGGGCATGGGCCTGAGGCGCCGCAGGCCGGTGAAGGCCGCCATGGCGACGCTCACAATCAGGACGACGGCGCCGGCAGCGGCAACGGCTACGGCGAGCTGGACGGTGTCGAAAGTGTTGATGGTGGTCGGGTCGACGTTCTTCTGGGCCAGCAAGGCGGTTATGCACAGGTTCACGCCCATCAGGTAGACGAGCGAGGAGACGATGCAGACTGCCCCTACGATCATGCCGGTGATGTATGCAGCCATCGCGCTGTTCCTCCTTTCGAGCCGGACGGTCGACCGCGGCCCGGCGGGCGGCGGCTCCTTTCGATGCTTTAACCTTATAACGCCCGGGGGCGCCTCCTGCAAGTCGCCGCCCGGCGGGGTGCGAACCTCCGGCACTGCTGCGTTCACATTGACCCGGCGCGCTATTGACATTTCGATCTTGAATGCACGGGGTAGGGGCACGGCATGCCGTGCCCGGTCTTTCCTTCACCGTTGCCAGGACTTCGGGCACGCCATGGCGTGCCCCTACATTCCCGCTCGTGACCGGAATAGCAATTAGGAAGCGACCAGATGCAGCCGAACTACATTCCTGACTTCGCGGAGTTCAAGCGGAAGTGCGAGCTGGGGAACGTCGTGCCGGTCTATCGCCAGCTCATGGCCGACACTCTCACGCCCGTCTCGGCCTTCCAGAAGATCGCCGACGGCCCCCACGCCTTCCTGCTGGAGAGCGCGGCCGGCCCCGAGAAGATCGGGCGATACTGTTTCCTGGGCGCGAGTCCGTTCGCGCTGTTTCGGAGCGCCGGCGGCCGCGTGGAGGTCCGCGAGGGCGATTCCGTGGAAGAGCGCGAGAGCGACAACCCGCTCCGGGACCTGCGCGACTATCTCCGCGGTTACCGCCTCGCGCACGTCGAGGGCCTGCCGCGGTTCTCCTGCGGCGCCGTGGGCTACATGGGCTACGACGTGGTGCGCTTCACCGAACGCCTGCCCGACTGCCCCCCCGACGACCGGGGCCTGCCGGACGTGCTGTTCATGTTCTTCGACGAGATCCTCATCTTCGACCACCTCGACCATACCATCAAGGTCGTTTGCAGCGCGCTGACCGACGGCGTGCGGCCGGAGCTGGCCTACGAGCGCGCCAAGGGCCGCATCGACGCGCTCATCGCCAGGCTCCGCACGCCCGTCATGGACCTGAGCGATGACATCACGCCGCGGGGCGATGTCGAGCTGCCGTACACCTCCAACACGCGCAAGGAGGACTACTTTGCGGGGGTCGAGAGGTGCAAGGAATACATCCGCGCGGGCGACATCTTCCAGGTCGTCCCCTCCCAGCGGCTGGAAGCCACCACCGGCGCCGCGCCGCTGGACATCTACCGCGCCTTGCGGGTCATCAACCCATCGCCCTACATGTTCCTGCTGAAGATGGACGACCTGCACCTGGTCGGCTCCTCGCCCGAGGTCATGGTGGGCGTGGAGAACCGCAAGGTCCGGGTGCGCCCGATCGCCGGCACCCGGTGCAGGGGCGCGACCGATGATGAGGACGACAGGCTCGCCGCAGAGCTCCTCGCCGACCCCAAGGAGCGGGCCGAGCACGTGATGCTCGTCGACCTGGGCCGAAACGACGTGGGCCGCGTCTGCCGCTACGGCACGGTGAAGGTGGACGAGCTGATGGTCATCGAGAAGTACTCGCACGTGATGCACATCGTCTCGGAGGTGACCGGCGAGCTGCGGGAGGGCCTCGACGCGCTCGACGCCCTGATGGTCTGCCTGCCGGCCGGCACGCTCACCGGCGCGCCGAAGGTGCGGGCGATGGAGATCATCGACGAGTTCGAGACCACCAAGCGCGGGCCCTACGGGGGGGCGGTGGGGTATTTCGATTTCTCGGGCAACATGGACACCTGCATCACCATCCGCACAGTGGTCCTGACGGGCGGCAAGGCCTACGTGCAGGCCGGCGGGGGGATCGTCGCCGACAGCGTGCCCGAGCGCGAGTGGGAGGAGACGCTCAACAAGGCCCGGGCGCTACTACGCGCCATCCAGGTCGCCGAGCAGATGGGGGGGTGAGCCTGGTATCCAGGTGTCAGCGGGCGTAGGAGTTCACCTCAGGGCTGGTCCACCGTGCTGGCCGAGCGGCTCTGGAGGAATTCGGGGGACAGTATACCTGTTTCGAGCTTTTGGCCTTGCGCCACGTCAGCAAAATGTATAGTATCTTCGTAAAGTCCTCGGTGTGGGCACACGAGTTTCGAACCAGCCTTCTTTAGGAGGCACGACCATGTTGCAGAGGAGCCGAACATCCCGCCCGTCCCTTCACCTCGAGGCTCTTGAGCCTAGGCTGCTGCTGTCCGGAAACGTGCTCGTCGACGTCGTCGGTGGCGATCTGGTGGTCACTGGCGACGCATTGGACAACGAGATCACGGTTGAGCAGACCGGCGCGGAGCAGTATACGGTGACCGGGGTGGACACCACCACCGTCAACGGCGGCGCTGCTTTCGTCGCCAACGGCGTCAGGGACGATTTCGAGTTTGACATGGGCGCGGGTGACGACTTCGTGGACGTCATCGGCAATACGCTCGTCCCGGACGACATCCGGGCCGACATGGGCGACGGCGACAACCAGTTCAGGATCCAGGATTTCACCTCCGTCGGGGACGATCTTGAGGTGAATGCCGGCGACGGGGACGACGAGGTGCAGACCTGGAACGACGCCGTCGTCGGCGACGACGTGGACGTCCGAATCGGCAACGGCGAAAACAAAGTCCAGATCTGGAACAGAAGCGATATCGGCGGCAACGTCGACATTCAAACGGGCAGCGGCGCTGACGATATCATGATCTGGAATGACACCCAGATCGACGGCAAGGTCAAGATCGACACGGGAGCAGGCGCCGATACGGTTGACATCAGGAACGAGGCCCACTTCGCCCGCAACCTGGACATCCGCACCGGTGGCAGCGATGACATCGTCCTATTCCTCGGCACCTCCGGCACCGGCGTCACGCTGGACGGGAAGGCAAAGATTTCCACCGACGACAAGACCGCCGGAAACGACACCGTGGAGATCAGGGACGCGGTGTTCGGTCGAGACCTCAAGATTGACACCGCCTCCGGCGGCGGCATCGACACGGTCCGCATCGACGACACGACCGTGGGGCGCAAGGTTGATATCCGCACCAAGGGCAAGCAGCCCGACGACGACACCATCGAGATCGGCCTGTTCGCCGACGGCCTTGGCTTGACCACCGACCACCTGAAGATCAGCACCGGCGGCGGCGACGACGACATTACCCTGGCCAACTCGACGGTCAACAAGCGCGCCGATATCCGTACCGAGACGGGCATGGACGTTGTCGATATCTTCGACAGCGACTTCCTGAGCAACTTGAAGGTCAAGATGGGCGACGGCGATGACACCCTGGCGACCGACACCGGCGGGAATTTTGTTGCCAAGCGCACCGATTTCGACGGCGGCGACGGCAATGACACGCTGACCACCTCGCTCACCAACGTCTTCAACGGCGAGAAGATCAAGGGGTTCCCTGACCTGTCCTGAACGGAACTTGAGTTCCCGGGGGAGGATGTCCTCAGAGTTCCAGAGGTCATCGTCTGAGGCGGGCGGGCGACCCGTGGCGGAAGATGAATTCCCGGAGCCGGGGAATTCGGGTGGCACCTGCTGGCCGGGCGCACAACCGGTGGACGGCGCGCGGAGCCAGCCGTTTACCACAGGAAACTCGCGTGGTCCTTGTATGTAGCGGCAGCGGCACGTGCTGGGAACATGCAGATGGGATGCGAAGGCAGCAAGAGACAACCGCTCCGCGAAAGCTCCCAAGAGGCAAAGAGCAGTTGACAGGATCGGCAAGAAACCGCCCTCAACGCCCAAACGATATCCAGCAAGGGGGTTCAGTCCCGCCGCCTGGTTGCTCGTTGGTCATTGGGATTTGGTCATTCGGGCTTCGTCATTCGTCATTGGGGCGCGGGCGCTTGCACGGACGCGCCTGCACGGTATATTGGCGCTCCGGCATTGATCACACAGGCCCTTCCACGATGTGAGCACGGAGGTCAAGTATGTCCAGTTCCGATCCGACTGTTATGAGCCCGCAGGCCCACGCCCTCTACGACGCCATCTCGGAGTTCGAGATCATCGACTGCCACGAGCACCTCCCCCCCGAGGACGCCCGCGTCGGGATGGAGGTGGACGTGTTCACGCTGTTTCGCCATTACACCCACGGCGACCTGCTGGCCGCGCGGATGAGCGAGGAGGATTACGCGGCCCTCGCCAACCGCGACATCCCGCTGGAGCGGCGCTGGGAGATCTTCGAGCCCTACTGGGAGCGCATCCGCTGGGGCTCATACGCGCGCGCCGCGCTGATCGCCGCCAGGAAGTTCTACGGCGCCGAGGACATCAACCGGGACACCTATCTCCAGATCAGCGAGAAGATGCAGGCGGCCAACACACCGGGCATTTACGAGCGCGTGCTGGGGGAGGCGTGCAACATCCGCTTCTCGCTCACCCAGTGCGAGCGCACCGACCTGACCCACCCGCGGCTCCTGCCCGTGATGTCCCTGGGCGTTACCGTGGGGACCTGGGAGGATGTCACGCGCAAGGCTTTTCAGGCGCTCGGCCCCGTGCGCACGCTCGATGATCTGCTGGAGAACATGCGCGCCTACGTCACGAAGGTCAAGGGCGAGGGGGCGGTGGGGCTGAAGATGGTCTCGAACCCCTTCCAGCCGCCCAGCCGCGAGGCGGCCGCGAGCGCCTTTGCGAGCCTGCGCGACGGCCGCCTCGAGACGCTCCCCGCAGTCAACCCGCTGTGCGACTACCTGGTGGATGAGGCCGTCAAGTTCGGCGCCGAGCAGGACCTGGTGATCTGCGTGCACACGGGTTACTGGCGCGACTTCCGCGAGCTCGACCCCCTGCACATGATACCGATCCTCCAGCGCCACCCGGACGCGCGGTTCGACATCTATCATCTTGGCTACCCGTGGGTGCGGGAGGCGCTGATGCTCGGCAAGGGGTTCCCGAACGTGTGGCTGAACCTGTGCTGGACGCACGTCATCTCGCAGCGCTTCGCCATGGCCGGCCTGGCCGAGGCCATTGACCTGATCCCCACCAACAAGCTGCTGGCCTTCGGCGGGGACTACGCGGTGCCGGTGGAGAAGGCCTACGGGCACCTGGAGATGGCGCGCGAGGACGTGGCACGGGTGCTGGCCGAGCGGATCGAGGAGGGGCAGATGACCGAGGCGCAGGTGCTCGCCATCGCGCGGCTGTGGTTCTTCGACAACGCCGTGGAACTCTACCGCCTGAAGGTTTGAAGCAGCGTCGCTCGGTGAGTCTCACGCACCCGGGCGACCGAGAAGGAGGGTGGCGCGCTCGCTGGTGAGCAAGAGGTCTTCGCCGCTTTCGGTGCGCAGGATGAGTTCGCCCGTGGCGCGCAAGCCCACGACGGTTCCCCGGACCTCGGTACCCCAGACCTGGGTTCCCCGGACCTGGGTCTCCCGGACCTCGCCCCCGGCCAGGCGCGCGCACACCCCGTGTCCGAGCAGACAGCTCAAGGTGCGCCAGCGGGCCAGGAGCGCCTCCGGATGCCCGCGACGCAGCTTCGCATACCAATTGTCCAGCCCCTCGAAGAGCTTCGCGCACAGGGCGGTGCGGTCGACCGCGCGTCCCAACTCCGCCCTGAGCGAGGTGGCCGGGACGTCCGCGCCCGACGGAAGGCCCTCGCGTTCCTGGTTCACGTTCAGCCCGATGCCAAGGATGTGAGCCGGCGCGGCGTCCCCCTGCGGCGCCTGCTCGACCAGCACCCCGCCGAGCTTGCGCACCCGGAGCCGCTCCGAGCCGCCCACGCGCGCCACGATGTCATTGGGCCACTTGATGCCCACGTCCGGCAGGAACTGTCCGGCGGCTTCGGCGGCGGCCACGGCGCCCAGGAGGCCGATGAGGAACCTTTCGCTCGCACTCAGCCCCAGGCGTAGGAGCACGCTCACCAGCAGCCCCTCTCCGGCCGGGCATTCCCACGCCCCCGTGCGGCCGCGGCCCGCCCTCTGGTGCTCGGCCAGCACCGCGTATCCGTCCGGCGCGCCGGCCTCGGCTCGCCGGCGCACCTCGTCCATGGTGCTCTCCACCACATCGAGCACCTCGCCCTCCCGGGCGATGACGCGGCGGCGGGCACTTGCGGCGAATATCGCTTCCTGGCGTAGCTGATCCATATCTACGGGTTCGCCCGGCTCACGCCGAAACGCCGAACAGAGGCAACAAGAAAGACATGACCCAGCAGGAGGCGGCTGCATAAGCGCCTGCCAACAGATCGTCCAACATCACGCCCCATCCGGCCCGCAGGTTCTCCAGCCGGCGGATGGGGAACGGCTTGATGATGTCGAAAAAGCGGAAAGCCACAAAGCAACAAGCAATCAGCGGACCCGAAAGAACTATCAACTCGAACGGCGCCGGGCAGATAAAGAACAAAGAGTAGCAGGCTACCCACTGTCCGGCGACCTCGTCGAGTACGAACGGGCGCGGGTCCTTCTTGCCGTAGTGCTCCTCGGCCCAAGGACAGAGAGCCATGCCGAGCACAAGACAGCCCGCAATCCCAGCGCCCAGGAGTGCCAGATGCCAGGGACCCGGCATGAGATAGCGTAGCGCCACGTAGAACACCACAGCGCCCGCCGAGCCCCATGTGCCAGGGGCCACGGGCAGGCAGCCGAGCCCGAGGGCCGTCACCGCCAGCTTCCTTGCTGTATCACCTTTTGCCATCGCCCGGTCCTTTGGTCAAGCGCGCGATGCAATCATACTCCCGCCCGGCGATGATCTCCACCTCCACCACCTCGCCCGTGCGGAGTCCGGGTTCGTCCGGCAGGAGGATGACCGGGTCGACGTCCGGCGCCTCGCGCGGGCTGCGCCCGAAGGCCGGCTCGCCGCCGGCTTCGGCGGCTGCCTCGACGAGCACGCGCGTGCGCTCACCCACCCGGGCGGCGGCGAGCACGCACGCGACCTCCCGTTGCGCGCTCATCAGCGTGTGGTAGCGTTCCTGCTTCACCGCTTCGGGCACCTGCCCGTCGAACTTCGCAGCCGCCGTCCCCTCTTCCTGCGAATAGGTGAAAGCGCCCAGGCGCTCGAAGCGCACCGCCCGCACGAACTCGAGCAGCTCCTCGAACTCCCGGTCCGTCTCGCCGGGAAACCCCACCATGAACGTCGTGCGCAGCGTCACGCCGGGGATGCGTTCGCGCAGCGTCTCGATCAGCCCTTCCACGCGCGAGCGCCTGATCTTGCGTCCCATCCGCTCCAGCACCCGGTCGGCGATGTGCTGCAGGGGTATGTCCAGGTAGGGGCAGACCGGGCGCTCGCCTGCAAGGACGTCGATCAGCTCCGGGTAGAAGCGCGCCGGATGGCAGTAGAGCAGCCGCACCCATTTCTCGCTATCGAGTGCACAGATACTCCGCAGCAGCGTGTGAAGCTGCCGGACGCCCGCGCGGTCCATTCCGTAGGCCGTCGTGTCCTGGGCGATGATGTTGATCTCGATAACGCCCTCGGCGAGCAGGCCGCGCGCCTCTTCGACCACCTCCTCCAGTGGCCGGCTCACCAGGGGCCCGCGGATCAGGGGCACGGCGCAGTAGGCGCAGCGGTTGTCGCAGCCCTCAGCGATCTTCAGGTAGCACCACGCGGGGGGGGTGAGCCGATGCGCGCGCTGGCGGGAGGCGGGGCAAGGCGCCTGGGCCTCGATGCCGAGCGCCCGCAGCACGGCGCTCGCCGCCGCCGGCGGGTCGACGCCCAGCAGGAGATCGGCCTCGGGCAGGCTCGCGCGGAGCTCATCCCCGTAGCGCTGGGCGAGGCAGCCCGTGACGATGAGGGCTTCCAGGCCGCGCGCAGCCTTCCAGTCGGCCGCCTCAAGGATCGCGTCGACCGACTCCTGCTTCGCCGACTCGATGAACCCGCAGGTATTGACGACGGCCACGCGGGCGCCGGCGGGATCGGCTGTGACCTCCACCCCGGCAGCTTCCAGTATGGAGGCGATCCTTTCCGAGTCCACCACGTTCTTGGCGCACCCGAGGGTGACGAGGGCGACGCGGGGGCGTTTTGCAGGGCGCTTGGTCATGGGAGGTTGCCAGGTAAGGAGCCGCGCGGGCCGGAGCTACTTGGCCGTGCGCGCCGTTTCCCACTCGTCCACGGTCATCACGACCTCGCGCGCCTGGCTGCCTTTGTAGGTGCCGACGATGCCCGCCTCGGCCATCATGTCCACAAGCCGGGCGGCGCGCGAGTAGCCGATGCTCAGGCGCCTCTGAAGGAGCGAGACCGAGCCGCGCTGGGTCTCCAGAACGATGCGCACGGCATCCTCGTAGAGCCCATCCCCGGATTCCTCGTCCGTGGCGGCGGCCTGATACTCGCGCAGTTCGGTCTTGAACTGCGGGCCGGACTGCTCGGTCCAGAACTCCACGATCCGCCCCACCTCCTGGCCGGTCATGAAGGTGCCCTGGGCGCGCACCAGTCGGCTGGTTCCGGGGGGAAGCATCAGCATATCGCCTTTGCCCAGGAGCAGCTCGGCCCCGTTGCGGTCCAGGATGGTGCGGCTGTCGACCTTCGAGGAGACCTGGAATGCGATGCGCCCGGGAAGGTTTGCCTTGATCAGGCCGGTGATCACGTCGACGCTCGGGCGCTGGGTGGCGCAGATCAGATGGATGCCGACCGCGCGGGCCTTCTGCGAGAGGCGGATGACGCTGCTTTCCACCTCCTTGGCGGCGACCATCATCAGCTCGCCAAGCTCGTCGATCACGATGACGATGTGCGGCATGTAGAACGGCACGTCGTCGACGGAGGCGTCCTCCTCGGGGTTGAGGCGGTCGAGTATTCCCTGCCTGCCGAGCTTGTTGTAGGAGGCCAGATCGCGCACGCTCGTGCGCGCGAGCAGCGCGTAGCGCTCGTCCATCTTCTTACAGGCCCACTGAAGGACCGCGGCGGCCTTCTTCATGTCGATCAGTATGGGGCAGATCAGATGCGGCAGGGCGCGATAGTCGCTGAACTCCACCGACTTGGGGTCGATCAGCAGCATCTGCACCTCGTGCGGCGTGCGCGTCATCAGGATGCTGCAGATGATGCTGTTCATGGCCACGGACTTGCCCGACCCGGTCGCGCCGGCCAGCAGCAGGTGCGGTGCAGCGGCCAGGTCCACGATGAGCGGCGTGCCGGCCGTGTCCTTGCCCATCATGAGCGGGATCGCCATCCTGGCCGCCTTCTGGCCCGCCGACCCCAGCATCTCGCGCAGGCCCACAACCTCCCGGCGCGCGTTGGGCAACTCTATGCCCACGGTGCTCCTGCCGGGCAGTGGGGCGACGATGCGCACGTTGGGCGCCTTGAGCGCGATGGCGAGATCGTTGGACAAGGACTCAACCCGCGAGACCTTCGTCCCGGCGGACAGGGCCAGCTCGAACATCGTTATGACCGGCCCGCGACGGTGCCCCACCACGCGGGCCTCGATCTTGAACTCCCGCAGCGTGCGCTCCAGCACCTGGCTCCTGCGCCGCACGTCCTCGGAGTCCCCAGCCACCTCGGCCGCCTCGAAGGTGTCCAGAAGCTCGATGGGCGGGAGCTCGTAGCGGATGTCCTCGTCTTCCCCTTCGACCTCGTTCCGCCACAGGGCGCCCTGAACCGCGCCCCCGGCAGACTCGGCCGATTCCATCTCGGGGGGAACGGGTTCCGGCTCAGCGATAAGCTCCTCGGGCAAGGATTGATCGTCGCCCTCATCCGGGGACGGCTGGGCCTCGTCCTCGGACCCGCCCTCAAGCTCGTCGGCCTGTTCGGGACCGATCTCCTCTTCCGGGATGGTAAGCGCCTCCAACCCGGCCTCTGCATCGTGCTCGTCGACGGGCGGGTTGACCCAGGGCTCGGGCGAGGTGGCCGCGGGCTGAACCTGCGGCATCTCAAACCTCGTGCGAGCGAGCACCCTCCGCGCGACGGCCTTCAGTCCGGCAGCCGCCCACGCGGCTGCGCCCTTGATGCCGGCGCCGAGCCACGCCACCCGCGAGCCGGCCAGCAGCAGCACGCTCACCGAGGCCAGCAGCAAGAGCGCCGTGAGCGTCCCTGCCCAGCCGATCCGGCCGTACAGCCACTGGGTCAGAAGCATGCCCGCCGTGCCGCTCGAGGGGTCGCCGAGCCGCCAGTAGACGGCCCCATCGCCGGGCATCGTGGCGGTGTGCAGGCTCAGGCCGATCATCAGGGCCAGGAAGCCCGTCAATACGCCCGCCGATAGAATGCCGGGATGATAGGGCAGGCGCACTCCCGTCACCAGCACCGCCCCCGCCAGTCCCAGCCCCAGGCCGACCGCGACCGCCACCCAGCCAAGCGTGGCCAGCGCATAGCCGGCCACGTGCGCTCCCGCCGCACCGCAGATGTTCCTTACCCCGACATTCGGCGGGCTGTCCGGGAACGCACCCTCGCCGGCGTCGTAGCTCGCGATGCTCCCCAAAAGGAACAAAGCGACCGCCACGAGCACCAGTCCCGCGATGCAGCTCTTGAGCCTTCTTGCTTCCATGATCTCCCCGACGGACCGCTTCCACACGAAGTCAGTCAGTATTCTATGGCATGGCCGCCCGATGCCACAAAGGCCTTATCTAAGCCTTGGTGTGGCCATGTGTTGTGACTATGGGTAAAAGCCCCACGTCTCCGCTTCGGCCGTCTTTCGCTTGACAGAAGCCGCTGCTGCTGATATCTAAGTTATCATGGATTCGTGATTCCAACGTCAGGGCAGTGCCGCATTTTGTGAGGAAAACGATGGCTGAGGTTGAAATCAAGAGCGTCGACTCCGCAGATGTAATGTGCCTGGAGTTCACCGGCAGCTACGAGCAGACGGGCGACCGGCTGGACGAGCTTCTGGCCTGGGTCCTGCGCTCCGGACACCCGTGGGCCGCGGCGCCGGTGGGCGTGTTCTACGACGACCCGGACAAGGTGGAAGCGGACAAGCTTCGCGCCGAGGTCGCCGTGCGCGTCGACGAGCGGTGCGACGGGGACGACCTGGTGAAACGCAAGAACCTGCCGGGCGCCGAGATGGCGTGTCTTGCCTATGAGGGGCCGATCGGCGATATCGGCAAGGCCTACGGGGAACTTTTCGAGTGGATCGGGGCCAACGGCTACCGTTACGTCGAGGGGATGGGCACGCGCGAAATCTACCTCCGGCTGCCCGAACAGGAGGCCGAATCCAGCGGTTTTCTGATCGAGGTTCAGGCCCCGGTCGAGAACGTCTCCGCCGAGCAAGCGCCCGCCGAAGATGCACCCGCCGAGGAGCCGGCCGCCGAAGATGCACCCGCTGAAGAGCCGCCCGCCGAAGAGGGCTGAACCCGCTCGCTGGCACGTGGGCCGATATGGGCGCATCAGGGCGCGTATGTCCCTACACCAACCCTACACGAAGCCTACACGAACCCTGCAGCGGCTCGACACTAACGCTACACCGGCGCTACAGCGGTGCGACCTCTTCTGCCGCATGAGGCGCATGATTCCGGCCTTCCTGTCACGCATCGGGCACATCCGTCCCTTCCTGTCCGCAAGCTGTTTCGCACCTCGCATCGCCGCTCCTTGTCTGTCCCGCCGCGCACGTGATCCAGCATACTCGTTCCGCGCCGGCGGCGTGTCCGATCTGGGCGCAAGATGCCGCTCGTCCTCGCGCCCGTAATCGTCCCCGTGCCCGTCCGGGGAAGGGCGGGGATGCTCATGATCGCGAGCGAGCAGGTCAGAATCTGACGCGAAAGCCGCTTCGGTCCCCGGTGGGCTCCGTCCAGGTCACCTTCACGGATTCCACGCGCGCCATGGGCGGGCCCTTGTGGCACCAAGCGACAGCCGCCCTCACCTTGGGCGTGGGCCCTTCGAAGACGGCTTCGACGGCGCCGTCGTGGCGGTTGCGCACGTAGCCGCTCAGGCCCATCGACTCGGCCATCTCGCGCGTGGAGTCGCGAAACCACACGCCCTGAACTCGGCCGCTGATGACGACCTCGGCGCGCAGTCGCTCGCTTTCCCTGCTCATCGCGACTCACCCCCCCAGCTATTGACTCCCGTGCAGGCAAGGTCCGGCACGGCCCGAACTGCGCGGGGTGCCCAAGAAGTTACGTATCCAGGCGCGATAATAATGCCATGCCGCGACGCCCGCCCACACAAGCCACCCCGCCCGGCGAGGACCGGGATGCGTCCTTCCGCGCGCCAGCACGCTGCAATGCATATAATGTATCCATTCAGACCGCACGGTCAACCACAAACGATGGATGCCATGGCTGAAGCGCCCTGCCGAGAAATGGACAACGATTTCGACCCGATAGCCGACGTCTATGAGGAGCTGGTCGCGTGGGCGCCCTGCGGGAATTGGGTCCGCGATCTGGCGCGGCGGCTCCACCGCCACGGGCTCAGGCGCGGCGACCTCGTCCTGGACGCCGCGTGCGGCACGGGGCTGTCGACATTCCCCTGGGCCGAGCGCGGCTACCGCGTGCTGGGCGTGGACCGGTCCGAACCGATGCTTGCGCTCGCGCGCGCCAAGCTCGCCGGCCGGGACCTCCCGATCCGGTTCGAGCGCAGCGACCTGCTGCAGCTCGACCTGCCCGACAGGTGCAACCTGCCTGGTACGTTCGACCTCGCCGTCTGCATGCACAGCGGGCTGGACTACATCCTGGACCTCGAGCGGCTTGCGCGGGCTTTTCGGTGCCTGCGCTCCACGCTCCGGCCGGGGGGGCTGCTGGCCTTCGACAAGTGCCTCGACGAGCCGGGCTTCTACCGCGAGCCCTACTCGTCCACGCGGCGGATTTCCGGCGGCCAGGCCGTGTTTCATTACTCCTGGGACAGCGCGCGCAAGCTCTTCATCCAGCGCTGCTCGGTCGAGCGCAACGGCCCGGGCGGCGGGCCGCGTCGCACGGAGTTCACGCATTACATGCTGGCGGTGGAGCTGGGGCGACTCATTCGGATGGTCGAGGAGGCGGGGTTCGAGCTTCTTGAAGCCCCGACGCAGTTCAGCATGATCGACCCCGGCATGGGCATCTTCCGCGCCGTGTGAACTGTGTGCCTCCCAGCGTTGACCTACCATGGCAGTCACAGCATACTGCTCGCCAGCCGCTAGGGTTTCAGAACTGGGGCCGTAGGTGTGAGAGACCGACAGAGAAGGGAGGTGTGCGATGCAGCCAGCACTTGGTGGGGTCTTTTTCTTGATCTGGTTGTTGATGATGGGCGGCATGATTGTCGGCTACGTCGTCGGGCTGGTCGCGCTGTGGCGCGCGATGAAGGCACACGAGCCCCTCGCCATGACAGCCCGTGCGGCGCTCGACTTCCTGCGGGAGAGACGCGAGGTCTGACGGCCAACGACGCGCATGGGCACGGCATTCAGCCTTCGCAGCCGCGCGAACAAGGCTGCCGTGCCCCACAGATTCCGGGAGCGACGCCTAATCCTCCGCCGTCGCGATGAAGCGGGCGAAGCGGGCGAGCCCCTCTTCAATCTGCTGCGTGCTCGCAGCGTATGAGAAGCGGAGGTGGCCTTCCGCACCGAATGGCGCGCCGGGCACGACGGCGAGGTGCACTTCCTCCAGCAGCGCCTGGCTGAGCTCCACGCTGCCACCCACCCGGCGACCGGCGTAGGTGCGGCCGATCAGCTCGCGACAATCCGCCAGCACGTAGAACGCGCCCTGCGGCCTGTTGCAGCGCACGCCCGGCAGCCCCCTTAGGCCCTCGACGATCGCGTCGCGCCGCCCGGCGAAGGCCAGCCGCATCTCCTCCACGGCCTCCTGGCCGGCGGTCAGCGCCTCCACGGCGGCGTCTTGGGCGATGCTGTTGGGGCCGCTGGTGAGGTTGCTCTGGAGGCGCACCGCCGCCTCGATCACCGGCGCGGGGCCGGCAGCGTAGCCGATGCGCCAGCCCGTCATCGCATAGGTCTTGGAGACGGCGTTGAAGGTGACCGTGTGCTCGTAGGCCTCGGGGCCGAAGCCGGCAGGGCTCACGTGTTCGACGCCGTCATAGATGAGCTTCTCGTAAACCTCGTCCGACAGTATCCACAGGTCGTGCTCCAGGGCAACCTCGACGATGGCACGCAGCTCCGCCCCGCTGTAGACGGCGCCGGTCGGGTTGTTGGGGCTGTTGAGCACCAGCGCCTTGCTGCGCTCGGTGAGGGCGGCCTTGAGCAGCTCGGGCGTGACCTTGAACTCGGCCCTGTCCACGGCGTCGACCACCACCGGCCGCGCGCCGCAGGTGAGCGCCTGGTCGGCGTAGCTCACCCAGTACGGCGCGGGCAGGAGGACCTCGTCCCCCTCATCCAGCACGCACAGCATGATCATGTAGAGGGCCTGCTTGGCGCCGTTGCTGACGATGACCTGCCCGGGCTCGTAGTCCAGGCCGCTGTCGCGGGCCAGTTTCTCGCTCACCGCCCGGCGCAGCACCGGTGTGCCGGCGGACGGGGTGTACTTGGTATGGCCTTCCCGAAGGGCGCGCACGGCGGCCTGCTTGATGTGTTCGGGGGTGTCGAAGTCGGGCTCGCCGACGGTGAACATGACCACATCGGCGCCCTCGGCGCGCATGGCCTTGGCCTTCGCATTGAGCGAGAGCGTGGCCGACGGTTTTGCACTCGCTGCCAGTCTGGACAGGCGCATGTCTGCACTCCACAATGAACGCCATCGGACGAAATCACGAGTTCCATGTCACACCGGGTGCGCTATCGTAGCGGCCCGCCGGGACCTTTGCAAGCGGCCTCCGGCCGACTGCAGCATTGATTTTGGCCGCCCGTTCACGTATAGTGTGGACAATGGTCGGAATTCCTCTGAGCCTGACCCCTTCCCCGAGAATTGATCCAGGAGTTGTGAGAGGATCCATACGGCAATAGTCCGGAAAGGATTCTCAGATGAAGAAACGGCATAGTGCAGAGCAGGTAGTGGTGAAGCTGCGTCAGGCTGACGTAGCGCTGGG
>CAZXDF010000192.1:0-8616 GCA_964639345.1 uncultured candidatus Brocadiaceae bacterium
AGGCGCACCTACGTATGCGGGGCCTTCCAGGAGATAGCGCTGCCTGGGGCTGTGCGCCTGCAGGACGGTGATGAAGTCCTGCCGTTGGCGGGTCACAGCGGGGTGCTGTATGTGGGGTTCTTCAACGCCCGGCCCGACCCCGTTTTCTTCGAGCCGGATGGTGGCTTGGAGTTGATGCAGAGGACGGAGGGCTTCCTGCCGAATTACTACCGCTCGCTGGTCATCGTGCTGTGCCAGATCACGCTCCTGGCCGCGATCTCGATCATGGCCGGGGCGGCCCTTTCGTTGCCCGTGGCGAGCCTGCTAGTGGGCGCCGTGTTTATTGCCGGGCTTCTGGCTCCCTGGGTGGTGGCCCCTTACAGGGAGCCTGGCGTTGTCACGCAAGTGCTGAAGGCCCTTTGCTATTGCGTGCCGCATTTCGCCCGCTTCAATCCCATCGGCGACTTGGTGAACGGCCAGGCCGTGGGATGGGGCTTCGTGGGCCGGGCGATGGCGGCCCTTGTGTTCGGTTGGGGCGCAGTTTCCATGTTCCTGGCAACGTTGTTCTACAGCAAACGTGAACTGGCGCGGGTGATCCTCTAGGAACTGTCGCAAGACGGGGGTTGGACGCCATGGCAAGACGGCTGGTAATCCTGACGGTGACGGTCGCGTTTCTTACGGCGGCAGGCGGCCGGGTCGAGCCGCTCTACCGCATGCAGACAAGGCACGATTTGGCCAGTGCGCCCGTCAGGGGTGTTACGCCCGGCATGGTGCTGGCCACAACGGCGCTGGGGGCGTTTCGCGGGATCGTTGTGGACATCGTGTGGATCCGTATGGAGCAGCTCAAGCAGGAGGGGAAGTTCTTCGAGATCGTGCAACTGGCCGATCTCGCCTGCCGCCTCTCGCCGAACCTCGGCGCGGTCTGGGACTTCAACTCCTGGAACATGGCCTACAACGTCTCGGTGGAGATCCCGGATCTGAACTCCCGATGGCCGTGGGTGCAGAAGGGCATTGAACTCCTGCGCGACGAGGGCATACCCAACAACCCGACCAACCCCGAGCTGTACTTCTCCCTGGCCCGGATCTACGAGCACAAGATCGGCCAGGACCTGGACGATGCCCACTTCCACTACAAGCAGGAGTTGGGGCTTCGCATGCACGAAGTCCTCCCGCTGTCGGACGCCAGACCGCTCCTGACCGTGCTGAGCGGGATTCCTACCACGAGCACCGAGTTCCTGAAGTCTTCCTCCAAGCTTGAGGAGTACCACACCGCCCTCTTGGAGGCGGGGTTCGACCCCTTCGAAAGGGCCGAGGACGGCGCGATGCGGTACTTCGCCTACGCCCGCAACAGAAGTGCCCTCCCAAAGCCCGTGCTGGATTTGATCGAAGCCAACCGGGACGCTTACAGCGTAATCGGATTCTTTGCGCGGGCCCGACGGCTTGAGGACCTGAAGCTGGATTCGAAACAGATGCTCATGCTAATGAGAGATTACGGGCCTTTGGACTGGCGCACGCCCTACGCGCATGCCATCTACTGGGCCGACCAGGGGCGGGAGCAGGCCAGGGCCTTCCGCACCCGCCTGATGAAAGAGCGGGGCATAGAGGGTGTCGATAATCACGAATGGGTCAAACAGGTGCTCAACCTCCAATACGGCGACATCCAGCACGACCGGATCATATACAGCTCTCTGCAGAAGCTTGTCACGAACGGTCGGCTCACCTTCGACCAGCGTGGCGTCCTGATGTCCAGAATGGCGCCGGACTACCGTTTCACGGACAGGATGATCAAGCAATATGAGGAGTTGCTGGAACGGTACGCAGAGTCAGCCGAAAACCCGGGTGCGCGCTGGACCATAGGCATCGGGGACAGCTACAAGTTCTTCCTCGTGAAGATCATTTCGGAATTCTACTTCATGGGGGACATCAAGAAGGGCGGCAAGTATCTGGACCTCCTCCGGGAGAAGTTCCCGGGGTACATTGTCGAGAGGTACGGCAAGGAAGGGCTGGCAATGGTGGAGGTCAGGCAGTTCGTCTTCGATGGCCTCAATGAACGGTTCGAGGGCATGTCCCCGACAGCCATCCGCACACTCGTGGCCTCGCTCCTGAACCGGTCTTACTACTTCGCGGCCCGGCTCATGGAGCAGGAGTCGAGCGACTGCCGTGCACTGGCCTCTGAGTTCGCGAAGAGGTACAACAGCACGTCGAATCCCACGGAGAGGAACTGGATCGACGTCGAGGTTTTGCGAAAGCTCACCCTGCAAGACATTTTCGCGGGCCGGGCGGGATTCAGTCCGGACCTGGTCCAAGAACTCTACCGCCTGTTGCCTCCGCAGCACCGCCGCGACGTCGACGCGTTCCTCCAGTTAGAGGAAGGGGCCGCCACCCTTCGGCCCGGCGCAGGCAAGGTGCCTGGCACGAAACAAGAGAAGGGCAACGACGAGGGGGGATAGAGGCGCCGCCTGCCTCTACGACGGGACTCCGCACGCGTTCAGACAAGTCCCTTCCACCTGCGCAGGCCCCACTCGGCCCCGAGAGCGCACAGGAACAGCGCAAAGATCCACACGCTGTCCCACACCTCCTCCCAACGCCTCGTGCTGAGGCGGACAGGCTCGCCACGCCTGGCCAATTCCTTCAGCAACCGGTCGATCCTGACCAATGCGTAATACTCGCCACCCACCTCCGAGGTCGCCGCCGAGAGCCGGCGCAGAAGGCTCAGCCGGGCCCCAGGCTCCTCCAGTTCCCGGTCCGTGCTCACCGCCTGGAACGAGGCCAGGTCGACGTCGATCACCTTTCCCCCCCGCTCGGCCCGCGCATGGACGGTGTATTCCCCCGCTATAGGGGGGGAAAACCGGGCCTGAAACGCGCCTCGCTCGCGGGAAAAGAGTGGTTCCAGCACCGTTTCCAGGCCGTCGGGGCCGGTCAACTCGAGCCTCACCTGCGCGTCGCGCACGGGCTGATCGTCCGGGCCGACCAGGTGTGCCTCGATGCCCAGCGGCTCCCCCACACCCGGGCGCGACCCGCTCAGCGTGATCCACAGACGTTCGCGCCGCCTAGCCTCCCACCCCCCGGCCCACATCACCATCTGCCGCCAGAACCGCCGGTGCTCGTCCTGCGTGTCGGCCTCGGTGAAGAACCAGTGGAACGTCGTATCGGTCATCAGGCAGACGACCCGTCCGGCGCCCGCCCGCTGCACCACCAGCACGGGCGCCCCGCCGCCCGCGCGGGCCAGGACCGTCGCGCCAGGCTTCAGGTTCTTGAACTCCACGTAGCCGCCCAGGGCCGGCATGGCGCGCCAGCGCTCGAGGCTCTCCCCTTCGCCGGCGGCCAGGCTCACGATGGGGTGCGAGGCGAACTGCGACTCCACCCGGAAGCGGACATCGCCCGCCCTGTAGCGCCACTCGCGCCCCAGCTCCACCGGCAGCAGCTCCCCCACCACCGTCCCCCCCAGGCCCACGCGCCCCGCGCTTTCGGGCGCGGCCAGCAGGACCAGTCCCTTCCCGGTCTCCAGCACCGCATCGCGCAGCTTCTCCAGGTCTTCGGCGCGCAGCGAGGCGGCCGACACGTCGCCCAGCACTACCACGTCGTAGCGCTCCCAGTCGGTGTCCCTCAGGTTCAGGGGCCGCCTGCCTGCCACGGCGACGCGCGTCACCGCCATCTGCTTGGCCCCGCGCAGGGCTTGGTAGGCGAACTTGCTCTCGGGCCGCAGGCTGTCGAAATAGCCCACGCGCAACGCATCGCTGGTCACCTTCACGTAGGCGCTCAGGACGTTGTTATCGGGCAGGGCCTCCCCCTCCACCTCCAGCGCCCGCATCGTCAGCTTGAAGATGCCCGGCTTCTCCGGCGTCACCTCGAACATGACCGGCAGAAGCTCTTCATCGTGGCCCGCGCGGAAGGACTGGATCTCCACCGGCTGGCCCGGCAGCTCGAGCCGCACCTTCACCGTCAGGCCCCGGCATCCGCGCAGGCGCAAGCGACCCCGCACCAGAAACGTACTGTTCACGGGCGCCATGTGGGGCGCTTCGAGGGCCGCCAGTTGCACGTCGCGCAAGCGCCCTCCCACCGCCTCGCGGCCCACCCCCACGGTATAGAGCGGCACCCCGCGCTCGGCCAGCGTGGCCGCCGCATCCACCGGGTCGGGCGGGTCGAGGTTATGGGAGCCGTCCCCGATCAGTACCACCGCGTCGCACTGGCCCGGCGGGGCCCGCCTCAGCGCATCGCGCAGCGCCCGCCCGTAGGCGCTGTAATTCGCCGCCCCCTCATCTGCGCCATCCCCGTCCAGCAGGTCCCGGGCGAACCCGAGCGTGGTCACCTCGTAGCGGCCCTTCAATGCCTCGATCTTTTCCTCGTTCTCGGCTAGGGCGCGCTCCACCGCTTCCAGGCGGCTTGAGCCGTCGGGGGTGTCCCTGATCTCGGACATCGAGCGGCTTCGGTCCACCAGCAGAATCATGGGGCGCTTCTGCACGGTGTAGGTAGTCGTCTCGAGCGCCGGTCGAATCAAGCACACCAGCAGGGCGCCCAGGGCCACGAGGCGCAGCCCGACCAGCACCGCCTTCATGCGCGGCGAGACGGGCCGCGTAGTGCGCCGATACGCCAGCGCCGCCAGCACGACGCACGCCGCCGCCACCAGCAGCACCGCCCAGATCGGCAGATCGGACCGGAAGATAACCCGCGTCTCTTTCACAGCTTCACCGGATCACTTCCCCTCATGCCCTTACCGTGCAAAGCGCTTGCGCGAGGCGAGGGCATGATCGCACAGGGCGATAGGACGGAAGACTCGCGCCGGCAAGAGGACTACACGCGGATCGACGCAGACGTCCACAGATACCCTACCGACCCCCACTCCCGCCGTTCTTATCTGCGTGAATCTGCGGCTAAAGTCTTGTCGTTTGTGTCCACTGCCACGTCCGACCCCGCGGCGGCAGCCTATGGCTCGCGGTAGACGGCGCCGGTAGAGGCGCTGGTGACGAAGGCGGCGTAGCGTGCCAGGTAGCCCGTCCCGATCTTCGGCAGGGGCGCAGTCCATTCCCGCCGGCGCTTCTCAAGCTCCGCCTCGTCGACATTCAGGTTCAGCGTGCGCGCGGGGATGTTCACCTCGATCCCGTCCCCCTCCCTCACCAGTGCAAGGGGGCCGCCGACCATCGCCTCGGGGCTAACGTGGCCGATGCAGGGCCCGCGCGTGCCGCCGCTGAAGCGCCCGTCGGTGATCAGCGCGCAGGCATTTCCAAGGCCCATTCCCACCAGGGCCGCCGTTGGGTTGAGCATCTCGCGCATTCCCGGGCCGCCCTTGGGGCCCTCGTAGCGGATCACGACGACGCTCCCCGCCCCGACCTTCCCGTCCATGATCGCGTGCATGGCGTCGTCCTCGCTGTCGAAGACGCGGGCCGGGCCGGTGAAGTGCATCATCTCCGCCACCACGGCGCTCTGCTTGACGACCGAGCCGTCCGGCGCCAGGTTCCCCCTCAGCACCGCGACCCCGCCTTCGGCGTGGTAGGGGTTCTCGCGCGGGCGGATCACGTCGCTGTCGTAAACCTCGGCGGCAGCGGCGATCTCGCCGGTGCTCTGCCCACCCACCGTGGGGCAGTCGGCGATGTCGTCGATGAGCATCTTGAGGACCGCCGGTATACCCCCGGCGTAGAAGAGGTCCTCCATAAAGTATTCGCCGCCGGGTCGCAGGTTGGTGATGTGCGGAACCTGACGGCTTACCTCATCGAACACATCGAGACCCATGTCCACGCCCGCCTCGTGAGCGATGGCGGGAAGATGCAGACAGGTGTTGGTGGAGCCGCCCAACGCCATGTCGATCACGAAAGCGTTGCGCAGGCTCTCGGGCGTGATGATCTGCCGGGCGGTGACGCCTTCCTTCACCAGCGCCACGATACGCTCGCCGCTATCCTCGGCCAGGCGGACCTTGGCGGCCTCGACTGCGGGCATGGCGGCGCATCCCGGCAGCGACATGCCCATCGCCTCCGTGCCGCACGCCATCGTGTTGGCCGTGTAAAGCCCCTGGCACGAACCGGCGCCCGGGCAGGCCCTCAGCTCCAGGTTCGTCAGCTCATCCTCGTCGATCTCGCCGGCCTGGAAGCGGCCCACCGCCTCGAAGGTGTCGCGCACGAGCGATAGGCGGCAGAGGCTGTCCTCGCCGGCCTTGCGCCAGTGGCCGCTCATCATCGGGCCGGCCGTCACCACGATGCCAGGGATGTCCAGCCGCGCCAGGCCCATCAACATGCCCGGCGTGATCTTGTCGCAGTTCGTCAGCAATACCAGGCCGTCCAAGCGGTGCGCCTCGGTGATGGTCTCGATGAGGTCGGCGATAAGCTCGCGCGAGGCCAGCGAATAGTGCATTCCTTTGTGGCCCATGGCGATGCCGTCGCAGATGCCCGGCACGCCGAACAGGAACCCCACGCCGCCCCCGGCGGCCACGCCCCGCTCGATCGCGCGTTCCAGCGGCCGCATGGCCACGTGGCCGGGGATGAGGTCGGTGTAGCTGCTGGCAATGCCGATCATGGGCTTGCCCAGGTGCCGGGGCGCCATCAGGCCGGTTGCATAGAGCAGCGCCCGCGATGGGGCCCGCTCGGCCCCTTTGGTGGCCATATCGCTTCTGAGTGCCATCGTCGTTCCTTTCGCAAGAAGTGGGTTACGCGCTCGAGGAGAGCATCGCAAGGGAGCGAGTCTACCGCCGCTCTCGCCGGCCTGTCAAGCCCCCGCCGCGGTGCTTTCCTTTGCACCGGCCCCGCCGAGTCTGCGAGAATCGACGAGGCTGAACCCGGAAGCCGGAGTTCAGGTCTTTGACTTTTGCGTTCTGGTCCGAAAGGAGGCGTCCACGGAGGTCGCCATGCTCAGACGAGGTTGCCTGGTCGCGTGCACGCTCGTGTTGCTGGTGCTTCAGGGGGCGGTCATGCACCGGTTTTCCTACGGCGCGTTGCGGCTGGACCTGCTGCTCCTCCTGTCGGCCTACCTTGCGCTGGAGGCGGCGGAGAAGCCCGCGCTGGTCTGCGCGCTCCTCATCGGCGTCCTGCGCGACATGGCATCGGCGGGCCGACCCGGGCAGAGCGCCATACTGCTCGTCCTCGCCGCCGCGGGGGTCGTGCTGGTGCGGGACAATGTCTATCGCCAGTGGATGATCATGCAGGCGTTGTTCGTCTTCGCCTTCGTGCTCTGTTTCGGCCTGGGTGAGGCCGCCGGCACGTTCGTGTTCGTGCGCGGGGCGCGGCCGGGCGCGCTCCTGGCCGGCGCCTTCGGCCAGGCCCTTCTCACCGCCGCCGCCACGCCCGTCGCATTCTTCGCTTTCGAGCGCATCAGACTGCTGGACAGGGAGCATTCGGTGTTCGTGTGATGCGGGATTCGGAAGGCATATTCCCGCGCCCCTGCCCGCCACCGGCTCTCAGCAAGAACGCTCCAGTTCCTCCAGCGCGCGAGCCGGACCGCCCTCGCGAAGGGCCGACCGCACCCTCTCCAGAGCGGCAGCGATCCCGGCCGTGAAGGCCGCCGGCGCCCCCCGTTCCACGGCGCGCATGGCCCCTTCGTAGGGCGCCAGCAGCACGCTTTCGACGCGTTCGATGCCGCGCCCTTCACTGGCGGCGATGAAGACCTCTGGCACATCGCCGAACTCTGCGGGCAGCCGGGGGGAATCTGGGCGGCGCGCCACCGCCGGTTCCTCGCGCAGCAGGTCGATCTTGTTGCCCACCAGGACGAGGCGGGGCACGCCCCGAAGCTCTTGCTCATGTTCGGCCGCCCAGCCCGGGCCGGACCGCGCATCGAAAAGCACCAGCGCAACATCGCACGTCTGAAGCAACGCGGCGGCCCTGCGCACGGCCTCGCGCTCGACCTCCCCCGCAGCGGCGCGAATGCCCGCCGTGTCGATGATTTCGAGCGGTAGGCCGCGCACGGAGACGACCTCCCGCACGGCGTCGCGCGTGGTGCCCGGGCGGTGGTGGACAATCACGCGCTCCCGACGCAGCAGCGCATTCATCAGGGTGGATTTGCCGACGTTGGGCGGCCCGGCCAGGAGTACCCGCGGCGGCTCGAGCAGCGCGCGGGCGAGCGGTGCGGTGGCGAGCACAGCTGCAAGGCACTCCTCAGCCCCCGGCGCCGCTCCAGGGCCCGCGGCCAGATCCTCTGACACGCCGGACAGCTCCCCGCTCAGGGCCCCGCCTGCCTGGCCGAGCAACATGCGCGCGCCCAGCCTGGTCTGCGCGCGAGGAAGCAAGCTCAGCGCGGCGGCGCGCACCGCCCCCCGCGAGAGCGGCCGGCAGGTATCTGCCGGGCCGCCCTGAAGCCCCTCGGCCCTCACGACGGCAGCCCCGGCCTCGCCCAGACATCGGAGCACGGCCTGCACGGCCTGAACGCCGCCGTGGCAATTGATCTCAAAGACCGCCTCGTCGCCCGCCGCGCAAGGTTCGCCGAGGCGTGCCACTATGACCTCGTCGAGAGTCGCGCCGCCGCGCACGACGCGTCCGTGGGCAATGGAGCCGGGGGCGATTTCGGCCGCGCCCCGATGCGTGCCGGCGAACACGGCCCCCAGCACCTCCGCCGCGGCCGGCCCGGCGAGGGCAATGATGCCGATGCCCCCCTCGCCCGGCGGCGTGATGATCGCCGCTCGCGCGGGCGGTGCGGGACAGCGGTGCGCGTCTTTCCCGG
>CAZXDF010000193.1:0-4401 GCA_964639345.1 uncultured candidatus Brocadiaceae bacterium
TCCAGAAACAGGGGCGCCTGCAGGGCTCCAAGGTGCCGTCCCGCGTTGTCCCAGTCCAACCTGGTGATGGTTTCGCCGCGGATGTTGCCGACCTTCCCGCCGTCCCCTCCGGACAGGCGCCGCAGCGAACCTGTCACGCCCCAGGCCACCATCAGCACCATGACGACGGCCGCCAGGAAGAACTTCTGGTTACGCCTGAACCATCGCATCAGGGTGATGGACATGTCTCATCCCTCGGGATCGCGCTTGGAGCCGGACACATAAGCAGCGTGCAATCCTAACCCACGCGGCGCGCGATTTCAATGGGACGGGGCCGCTCCCCCCATCCCTCATAGCTGCCCGTGGAGACCTGCGGCGTGCCGACGGAGAATGAGCGCAGCGAAGAGAGCGATCATACCCACCAGTACAAGCAGTGTCAGCACAGATCCCTCGAGGCCGAACCCGCCGCCGTCCAGCAGTGCACCGGCGCCGTCGACCCGCTCGAAGCGCAACAAGCCGTCCATCGCTACGCCGCTCACGGGCAGGCCAAAGACCGGCCCCTGGAACGTGTTCCACGCGAAGTGCATGGCGGTCGGAAACCACAGGTTGCGGCTGAGCAGGTAGGCCAACCCGAGCGCCGCGCCGGCGAGAAAAATGTTCAGCGAGTTGAGCGGGGAGGCCCACATGCCCGGATTCAGCATATGCATCCCGCAGAACACGGTAGAGGAGAGGATCATGCCCGAAACCGGTCGACGGATGTCGAGCATGTTCTGCAAGAAATAGCCGCGGAAAAGCAGTTCCTCGTAGAAGGCCACCAAAGCGAACACGGGAACCAGCAGCGCTGTGAACAGGGAAGCGCCGCTGCCCGCGAATTCGAGCCTGCCGAGCGCAAGGAGCGCAACCACCATCAGCACGATCGGCACCGCCCCTGCGGCCAGGCCCGCGGGGATCGACGCACTCAATCGTCGCTCGGGCCTCGTCAACCCCAGCTCAGAGAGGCTGCGCCGGTCCAGAAACCGACGGCAGAACCAGGCCAGCCCCAACGCACCCGCCGCCATGGGCAGGGCGGCAATGCACAGGAGCAGGACGTGGCTGCGCGCCAGCGTCCCCGCAAGCGCATCCGCGCCCTGCACCCCCCCGGCAACCAGCAGGAAGACGGCGACTGCTATGCCAACGGGTATCCCGATCACGACTTGAAGCCCGAGCAGGCTCACGATGAAGATCGTGAGGCGCCACACGGTCCGCAGGCGCCGGGTTTCGTCCAGGAACAGGTCCCCTATCGTCATGGTTGCCGCCCCGCATCCTGTCGGCCGCCGCCCAGCGGCCGCGCGTTACCGGATATGTGCTGTGGCCCTACACTGGGAGCGCTGCCGATACGGGAAGCGTGCCTTGCCGGGCCTTTGCCACCTGTCCCACGTATAAGGCCCGGCAGGCACGCGTGATTCACTTCTCTGGGCGGCTCTGCGGGGGGACGAACGGATCAATTCGATTCGACCAAGGCCGCTCCGCCGGTCGAAAGACTCAGCTCGCGCCCTTCAGGTTCCCCCGGTGCGCCTCTGCCCTCATGCTAACAGTTGCATCGACACGGGTCGAGCCAATGCATTGCCCGTCAAGGGGGATTCGGGTAGAATTGCGGTCGTCACCGGTCGTCACTCGTGGATTCTACCGGGGAGGACAGCACCCATGAAGATCGCTCGATGGGTTGGGAAGCACTCGGCCGGGGCGCTGCAAGCGCTCCTCTTGCTGGTTGTGGCCACGTTCCTGGCGGCGACCGGATGCGCGGGCCTCGGGACTTCCCGCCGCGCGACGGAGCCGGGCGCCATGAGCGCGGCGGAGTTGGCTCGCTACTCCGAGGCCGAGGGCAGGCTCACCTCGCGCGAACCGGCCGAGCGCGAGAATGCCGCCGTGGCCCTGTTGAGCATGGACCACCCGAGGGCCCTGGACGCGGTCCTGAAGCAGATGAAGGCGGCGCGGGACCCCGCCGTAAGGATCAGCATGATCAAGGCGGCGGAGTTCATGGGCGACCGCGGATGTTTCCAGGCGCTGCTGGATGCGGTGAAGGACCCCGATCTGGGGGTGAAACGCGCGGCGGCGCGCGCTCTCGGTCGCTTCAAGCGCCCGGAGGAGGTTGGCGCGGTCGTTGCGCTCCTCAACGGGCCGGGCACGAGCGTCGGAGAGAAGGCGCTGCTGCTTCAGACTATCGGCGAGGGGATGTTCATCCGGGCGACGCCGGCCCTGCTGGAGGGGCTGAAGAACCGGAGCGCATCCGTGCGGCATGCGGCGTGGACGGCGCTGCGGGCGATCTCGGGGCGCAGCGAGGGCCCCGATCCCGACACATGGGCCCGGTGGTGGCAGGCGAACCGCACCACGACCCGGGCAGACGTCCTGGAGCGGCGCGTGCGGCGTCTGGCCGGGGAGCTGAAGGTCGACAGAAGCCGCAGCCGGGAGATAGAGGCGCAACTGGACGAACTGTTCGACCTCAGCAAGGCATCGGCTGAAGAGGCGCCCGGCAGGCTCATCAAGGCCCTCAACAGCGGCCACGAGCGCATCAGGGCATACGCCGTGGACAGGATAGTCTCTGCGGGCCCGGGACAACTGCCGACGGCAAAGATCGAGGACCGCGCGGTACGCAGGGCGTTGCGGGACGCTCTGGAGGACGAGGCCGCCGCGGTTCGTCTCGCGGCCGTAAAGGTGCTCGTGGCCAGCGGGGGGAGTGATCGAGACGAGATGCTGCTCACAGCCCTGTCGGACGATGACCCCCAGGTCCAGCTAGAGGCCATAGATGCGATGACGGCCCGAATGGGCGAGAGCGCCGTGAACGGCCTGATCGGGGCGCTGGCCAGCCCGCACAAGGAGGTCCGGGAGTCGGCCGCCAATGCCCTGGGCAAGATGGGGGTGCCGGGGGCTGTGCCGTTCCTGGTCGAAGCGCTCGAGGACAAGGACGAGAACGTGCGCTGGTTCGCCGTGGAGGGCCTGCGCAAGCTCGGGGCGGCCAGGGCAGTGCCGAGCCTCTGTACGGTGCTGCGGACCGACCGGAGCGCCCGGGTCCGCGAGGTCACCGCCGTCACCCTCGGCGAGCTGAACCAGCCGGCCGCGGTGCCTGCGCTCAAGAGGGCGCTCGGGGATGAGAGCCGGCGGGTGCAGGAGCGCGTTGTGGAGGCCCTGCAGGCCCTGGCGCAGGAGGATTTCGACCGCATGATGATAATCGCGGACGCCCTGGCCGCGCACGGGCGCAACGCCGCTGCCCGCAACGTGCTGCGCGAGGCCATCTGGGACTTCGGGGGCAAGCCCTCGCTTCGGGACCAGCTCATGGAGGCCCGCAAGAAACTGGCCGAGGCGCACAAGTCCCTGAACGACTACGCCGGCGCGGCCGAGATATACATCGAGATGGACCAACTGACCGGGGGCGATCCGGCGATCCGCTCCGAGCTGCTGGACTGCTGGATCGAGGCGGGTGAGCCGGCCCGCACCGTGCCGGCTTTCAAGGACTGGCTCAAGGGCGCGGAGAAGAGCGATCTCCCGCCGCTCGTGGTCCTGGGTTGCGAGACCGTGGCGCGCTTGGACGAGCCGAAGCACGCCGAACTGCGCGCGGCGCTGATTCCCGCCCTGGAGGAGGCCGCCGAGCGTGCCGACGACAAGAATCTGCTGGCCAGGGTGCGCCGGCTCAAGGGAGAGCCGACGGGGTCGAATGCTGGCGCCGATCCCACGCCGTAGGGCCGCACATCCCCTCAGCCGGCGTCCTGCGGGCGGAAACGCGCGCAAGGCAAAGGCGTTCGCCGCGGATGAACGCCGATCAACGCAGATGAGGAACGGGATTAGTGCTCCGTGACTCTTGAGATTGGTGGTGCAGGATCATGCTCAGCCGCCCTCATGTGACGCAAATCGACCCAATGGCCGTATCGACCGAGCGACCGCGCCCACAGATACATGTGGCATGAGGCAGTAGTCAGTTCAGATAGCTGTGAATGCGGACGAGCAGCAGCCGAAGGCAAAGGGCACAACAGGCCCCTGCCCACGGAGTGCACAGAAGGGCACGGAAGACGGCAAAAACCACAATCTACTGTTTCTGTTTTCCGTGCGTTTCCGTGTCTTCCGTGGGCCAATGTCTTCGCTTGTTGTGTTTCGTTGTAGGGCTCCGTCAACCTTGCTTTGGCAGGTGCAACTGCCACACCCCGATGGGTAGCGCCGCCGCACTCGGCGGCGACGGAGGCACTGGCGCCTCCGCTACCCCGGGTGAGCGGAACTCCTCGACCCGTCATTTCTGACTTGACAAAGCACTAAGGGCCGGGCGGGCCGGGCAGAAGCCGCCGGTTCATCTGCTCGAGCTGGCGCAGGCCCTCTCTCGGGTCCTCTGCACTCAGGATGGCGTCGGCCATCTCGCTGGCCTGCTCGATCTTCAGAGACCGGATGATCTTCTTTATC
>CAZXDF010000194.1:0-7005 GCA_964639345.1 uncultured candidatus Brocadiaceae bacterium
CGTCGGCGCGTACAAGCCCGTGAACCTGAAGGGGAATCTGGGCCCGGGGACTATCCGGCGCTATGAGGAAGCGTACAAGAAACAGCGCGCCGCGGGCAAAGCGGGCGGCATGAGCATGCACAACGTCGGGATGATGCACGTGGCGATGATTCACAAGAGCGATGCGCTGTTGCCCAGTGGTCGATGGGAAAAGGCAAGCTCGATCGGTCTGGCGATGCACATCGTCAACATCCACAAGATGGGCGGACACACGTACGTGTCGCTCTTTACGGCGCCGAATGCAGTCGGTCTCGACGTGACAGGGGGCTACTGACAGGCCCCAAGGGTATGCTGGCAAGAAGTGTGGACCTGCGGGCGCGGCGGCGCGGGCGGAGGGCGCGAAAAGCGGGCCCTTCACCCGCCGTCGGGCGAGCAGCATGTGGGTTAGCAGGAGGTCTCAACCATGGCTAAGGTCTCCAACGGCAGACTCGGCAAGAAGTGGGTCTTGATCCTTGTCGACGCACTTGGCGTCCTGGCCCTCGTCGTAGTTGCTGCGGGGCTGGGCTACTGGGCTCGGGGGCCCGGGCAGGCAGACCGCCCGGGGGCGGAGGATCAGGCCGAGGCCGAGGACGAGGTGCTCTGGTGGACGTGCTCCATGCACCCCCAGATCAGGCAGCCGGAGCCGGGCCTCTGCCCCATCTGCAACATGGAGCTCATCCCCGTGAAGTCGGGCGGCGCGGACGGCCCCACCGGCCTGCGCGCCTTCACCACGAGCGAGGCTGGCAAGGCGCTGATGGACATCCAGACGGCGCGCGTCGGGAAGCGTTTCGTCACGGCCGAGGTACGCCTGGTGGGCAAGGTCGCATACGACGAGACGCGGGTGGGTTACATAACGGCGTGGGTGCCCGGGCGGCTGGACCGGCTCTTCGTGGACTACACCGGCGTCAAGGTCAACAAGGGCGAGCACATGGTATCTATCTACAGCCCCGAACTCCTAAGCGCACAGGATGAGCTGCTTCAGGCCGTCAACGCCGTGCGGGAACTTCAGCACAGCAACGTTGACATCATCAGGGAAACCGCCGAGGCGACCGTGCAAGCGGCCCGCGACAAGCTCCGCCTGCTGGGGCTGAAGCCCGAGCAGATCGCCGCCGTCGAAGAGCGCGGGACCTCCACCGACCACATAACGATCTATTCACCGATGACCGGCACCGTGGTGCACAAGAACGCCCAGGAGGGAATGTATGTCAAGACCGGCGCCAAGATCTACACGATAGCCGACCTGAGCCGCGTCTGGGTGATACTGGAGGCCTACGAGTCGGACCTCGCGTGGCTCACCTGGGGGCAGCAGTTGACCTTCACTACCGAGGCGTATCCGGGCAAGACGTTCCGCGGCCAGATCGCCTTCATCGACCCGGTGGTGGATCCGCGGCGGCGAAGCGTCAGGGTGCGGGTCAACGTGGCGAATCCCGACGGCAAGCTAAAGCCGGAAATGTTCGTCCGCGCAGTGGTCAGCGCTGAGATGGGGAAGGACGCGCGGGTCATCGACGCCGGCCTGGCTGACAAGTGGACCTGCTCCATGCATCCCTGGATCGTTACAAGCGGGGCAGGTATATGCGAACTGTGCCAGATGGAGCTGGTCACGACCGAGTCGCTGGGCTATACGCCCACCCTCAGGGAGGACTCCGCCAAGGCCATCGTCGTTCCCTGGACTGCCGTGCTCAAGACCGGAACGCGCGCCGTCGTCTACGTCGAAGACCGCGCGGCGGATAAGCCGACCTTCGAAGGGCGCGAGATCGTTCTCGGCCCGCGTGCGCGAGACTATTACATCGTCCGCCACGGCCTGGCGGAGGATGAGACCGTGGTCACGAACGGCGCCTTCAAGATCGACAGCGCCCTCCAGATTCTGGCGAAGCCGAGCATGATGACCCCCGAGGGCGGCGGCGCCGAGGGAGCGCAGGCGGGCGCAGAAGTGCCGCAACACGTTCGGCAGCAGTTGCAAGCGGTCAGCGGCGCCTACAGGCCCGTCGCCGCCGCCATGAAGGCCGAGGACCTGGACACAATGAGTTCAGCCTTCGAGCAGCTCAAGGAAGCGCTCGCTGCCGTGGACGCCGCTTCCATCACGGGCGACGCCCTGATGATGTCGGAAGAGCTGTCCATGCTGCTCGGCAACGACGCCTTTGAGGGCGGCGAGGCCAAGGACCTGGAGGAAGCGCAGGAGGTTTTTGATCTCTTGACGCGACACATGGCGCGGTTGCGCGAGCACTTCGCCCTGTCGCCCGGCATTGAGGAGGCCGCCGCAGCGGCGGTCGCGGAACTCCCCGCAGCGTTCCGGGAGCAGCTCGGAAGACTCTGGCAGGCTTACGTGCCCGTGCAGGCGGCGCTGGCGGGCGACGACGGCCAGGCGCTGACGGGCGGCGCGCGAACTATGCGGGAGGCCCTGACGGCGGTGGACATGGGGTCCCTGTCGCACGAGGCCCACATGGCGTGGATGCCGAGGCACGCGAAGCTCCAGAAGGCGCTCGATCAGATGCTGGGCGCCGATGACCTGGCCGGGGCCCGCGAGGCGTTCTCACCGCTCTCGGACGCTCTGGAGGCCGCTCTGAAGGCCTTCGGCGGCGGGCTCCCCGAGCCGGCCTACAAGCTGTACTGTCCGATGGCCCTCGACAACAAGGGCGCCACGTGGCTCCAGGAGGGCAAAGAGACGCGCAACCCGTACTTCGGCGCGGCCATGCTCGGGTGCGGCAACGTGGTCGAGACCGTATTGAGAGAGTCCGCCCTTCCTGAAAGCGAGCACGAGCGCGACCATGAATGAGATTCCTGAAACACCCATGGGGCCATCGGGCCGGATGTCGCTGCTGGACGGGATCATCCGCTTCTGCCTGGAGAACAGGCTCGTCGTCTTGCTCGTGGTGCTGCTGTTTGTGGTCTGGGGGCTTGCGGCAGCGCCGTTCGACTGGACGCTCGACCCCCTCCCCCGCCGGCCCGTACCGACCGATGCCATCCCCGACATCGGCGAGAACCAGCAGATCGTCTTCACGAGATGGATGGGCCGCTCGCCCCAGGACGTTGACGACCAGATCACCTATCCCCTGACCGTCTCGCTCCTGGGCATCCCGGGCGTCAGGACGATCAGAAGCATCTCCATGTTCGGTTTTTCTTCGATCTATATCATTTTCAAGGAGGAAGCCGAGTTCTACTGGTCGCGCAGCCGCGCGCTGGAGAAGCTCAACAGCTTGCCGGCCAACACCCTGCCCAAGGGCGTCCAGCCGGCCCTGGGTCCCGATTCCACGTCTTTGGGGCAGGTCTTCTGGTACACGCTGGAGGGTCGCGACCCGGACGGGAATCCGGTCGGCGGGTGGGACCTCCATGAGCTGCGGACCGTCCAGGACTGGCATGTCCGCTACGCGCTCCTGTCCGCCGAGGGCATAAGTGAGGTGGCGTCGGTGGGCGGTTTCGTGCAGGAGTACCAGGTCGACGTCGACCCCGACGCCATGCGCGCCCACGGTGTCACGCTGGATCAGATATTCAGCGCCGTGCGCATGTCGAACGTCGACGTCGGGGCCCGCACCATCGAGGTCAACCGGGTCGAGTACATCATCCGTGGTCTCGGCTTCCTCAGGAGCGTCAGTGACCTGGCGAACAGTGTCATCACGGTGCGAGGCAACGTGCCAATCTACGTTCGTAACGTGGCGCACGTGACGCTAGGGCCGGCGCTGCGCCGCGGGGCGCTTGACAAGGAGGGCGCCGAGGCCGTCGGGGGCGTGGTCGTCGTCCGCTACGGATTCAACCCGCTGGAGGCGATCAAGAACGTCAAGAAGAAGATCGAAGACCGCGCTTCGGGGCTGCCCACCAAGGCGGTGATCGATTTCCAGATAACCACCCGGGCGGAGGTGGAGGAGTTCGCCGCGGGGAGGGATTTCGAGGCCTACAGCGGCGCCGGGCTGAATCAGGACGACTGGCTCAAGTGGCTTCGCGAGACTCCGCGCGAGCAGTGGCCTGGCTGGATAAACAAGAGCCAGGTCACGGTCATTCCGTTCTACGATCGCAGCGGCCTTATATACGAGACCCTGGGAACGCTCAGCTCCGCCCTGACCGAAGAGATCCTCGTCACCATCATCGTCGTCATCGTCTCGGTGCTTCACCTGCGAAGCTCTTTGCTCATAAGCGGCGCCCTGCCGCTCGCGGTGCTTGTGTGCTTCGTGGCCATGAAGGTCTTCGGCGTGGATGCCAACATCGTCGCCCTGTCCGGCATAGCCATCGCCATCGGAACGATAGTGGATATGAGCATCATCGTCTGCGAGAACATACTCAGACATCTGTCCGAGGCCGGCCCGGAAGAGGACGGCCTGGAAGTGATCTTCCGCGCCACCCGGGAAGTAGGGGGCGCTGTGCTGACGGCCGTGGCGACAACGGTGATCAGCTTCCTCCCGGTCTTCGTGATGACAGGCGCGGAGGGCAAGCTGTTCAAGCCGCTCGCCTTCACCAAAACGTTCGCCCTGGTCGGATCGGTCATCATCGCCCTCACCATCGTGCCGCCGGGGGCATACGTTCTGTTCACATGGCGGATCCGCTCGAACAAGGTCAAGAAACTGTTCTTCGGCGGTCTCATCGCTGCAGGCTTGGTCCTTGGGATCGCGAGCGGGTGGTGGCTGGTGGGTCTGGTGCTGGCAGTGTTCGGCGCTTACTACATCGCGGCCGATTACCTCCCGCCCAGCGGACGTAAGATAGGCCCATGGGTGGCGAGCGCGGTGGCTGTTGCGCTCGTGGTGTATCAGCTTACGGGGCACTGGGAACCTCTCGGACCCGAGAGGGGCATGGTGAGAAACCTTATCTTTGCGGGCGGGATCATCGGGGGCCTGCTGGCATTCTTTTCCGCCTTCCGCCTCGTTTACGGGCCGATCCTGCGCGCGTTCCTCGCCGTTAAACTCCCGTTTCTCACAGCTACCGTCCTTCTTGTCCTGTTTGGCGGTTACGTGTGGCTGGGCCCTCGCTTTGCGCTGGGGCCGATCAATCGAGCCCCTGTGGAGGCATTCGCCGGCCCGGACGAGGTCGAAACGCTGGTCGCGAACGGGCTGATAGAGAAGCGTGCGAGGAGCCTGTGGTGGACCGATGCCGCCACGAAGATGGGCGCGGACGAGTTCATCCCCGCGCTGCGCAGCGCGGGGATGAACAAGACCGAAAAGCTCCTTGCCGATTGGGACAAGGGTGAGAAGGGGAACAAGCAGGCGCAAGCCGACGCTTTCGACAGTCAGGAGGACATCACCGCGCTCATCTACGCGGGCCTGCTGCGTGAGGACGTTACGCTCCTGGTGTGGTCGAGCGCCGCGCTCCGCCTGGAGCCCGAGGAATGCAGGACGAGATTGGACGAACTCGGCGTCCAGAATGCCGACCGGGTCTTCGCCTACTGGTCAAAGGCCAGGGACCGCGTCAAGCTGCGGTCCAAGAAATGGAATAGGCCGCATTTCATCCGCGACGAGTCCCTTCCGATGAAGGTCAAGTGGACGATAGCCAATGACTGGGACGGCCGTGGCAAGGAGTTCATGCCCCCGCTGGACGAGGGGTCCTACCTTTTCATGCCCACGACCATGACGCACGCCTCGATTGGTGAGGCCCTGGACCTGCTCCAGAAGCAGGACATGGCGATCAGTGCGATACCGGAGGTCGACATGGTTGTCGGCAAGATCGGTCGCGCCGAGAGCCCGCTCGACCCCGCTCCCATCTCCATGATCGAGACCGTCGTCAGCTACAAGCCGGAGTACGTCAGCGACAAGGACGGCCACCGGGTAAAGTATCTCTACGACGCAGAGGCGGGCGAGTTCGTCAGGGACGGGAACGGAGAGCTTATTGAGAGCGCGGACGGTCGGCCGTATCGGCAGTGGCGCGATCACATCAAGACTGCGGATGATATCTGGGACGAGATCGTCGAGGCCGGCGAAATCCCGGGAGCAACCTCTGCGCCGAGACTTCAGCCGATTGCCGCCCGCATAGTCATGCTTCAGAGCGGCATGCGCGCGCCGATGGGCGTGAAGGTGACGGGGCCGGACCAGGAGACCATCGAGCGCGTGGGCCTGGAGATCGAACGGCTGCTCAAAGAGGTGCCGAGCGTTGAGGCTTCCAAGGTCAACGCCGACCGGATCGTGGGCAAGCCTTACCTGGAGATAGACATCGACCGCGAGGCGGCGGCACGCTACGGCATCCCGATCCGCCGGGTGCAGAACGTCATCGAGGTCGCCATCGGGGGGAAGCGCATCACCACGACGGTCGAAGGGCGCGAGCGATACCCGGTCCGGGTGCGCTACATGCGCGAACTGCGAGACCAGATAGAGACGCTGGACAGGATACTCGTGCAGGCCTCCGACGGCTCGCCCATTCCCCTGGACCAGCTCGCCGACGTTCGCTACGTCCGCGGCCCCCAGGCCATCAAGAGCGAGGACACGTTCCTGATCGGCTACGTCCTGTTCGACATGAAGCCCGGCTACGCAGAGGTTGACGTGGTGGAGGAATGTCAACGCTACCTCCAAAGCAAGATCGACAGCGGCGAGTTCACCCTGCCCGCTAACGTGGAATTCAAGTTCGCCGGGAACTACGAGAACCAGATCCGGGCCCGCAAGACGATGACCATCGTGCTGCCGCTGGCCCTCTTCATGATCTTCATGATCCTCTATTTCCAGTTCAAGTCGGTATCGACGACGTTTCTGGTGTTCTTCGGCATCCTGGTCGCCTGGGCCGGTGGGTTCCTGCTTATCTGGCTCTACGGGCAGCCGTGGTTCATGGACTTCTCGGTCTTCGGGGTGGGCATGCGGGAGCTGTTCCAGGTGCATACGATCAACCTCAGCGTCGCGGTCTGGGTGGGGTTTCTGGCCCTGTTCGGCATTGCCTCCGATAACGGCGTGGTCATCGCCACTTACCTGGACCAGAGCTTCGCCGCCCGAAAACCCGCCTCAATCGATGAGATTCGGGAGGCAACGGTTTCGGGAGCGGTCCGGCGCATCCGGCCCTGCCTGATGACCTCGGCCACGACCATCC
>CAZXDF010000195.1:0-6502 GCA_964639345.1 uncultured candidatus Brocadiaceae bacterium
GCCCGCTGGCGTAGTTGTAGAGGATGAACGCGAAGAACAGGGGCATCCAACGCATGATCTTCTGCTGCTGCTGGGCCTGGGGATCGGTGGGTTTGGGCATCATGTGCTGGCTCACGAAACTGGCCGTGACGAACAGGAAGGGCAGCACGTTCACGGCATTAGTGCTTATGAGCGGCACGTAGAAGGGCAGGCGGAAGATCGTGTCAGCCTGGCTCAGGTCCTCGATCCATCCCGGAATAAAGCCCGCCTGCCGCAACTCGAAGGCCGAGCGCAACGTGCTGAACAGGGCGATGAGCACCGGGAACTGCAAGAGCATGGGCCAGCACCCCCCCAGGGGGTGGGCGCCGTACTTCTTGAACAGCGCCATCTGCTCGCGCGTGAAACGCTCACGATCGTCGCCGTACTTCCTCTTCAGCTCCGCGATCTTCGGCTGGAGAAGCTGCATCCGGCGCATGCCGACCTGGCTCTTGCGGGTGAGCGGATGCAGCACCAGCCGCACCACTACCGTCATCAGAAGGATGGCGACCCCGTAGTTCCGAGTGAACCCGTAGAAGAACCGAAGGATGGCAAGCAGCACGGCGCCGACGCTTGGGGGCCAGCCGTACTTGACCACTTGTTGGACCCCCCTGCCGTAGGGGTCCAGGACGCTCGCCATCTTCGGCGCGCAGATGAACTGGTACTCGTGCGTGAGCTGAGCGCCAGGGCCGAGTTCCCGGGTCACCGAGCGCAGCACCACGGTCGCCTTGTTGCGCGCAAGGCTCGCACGGGACCTCTCCTGCTTTGGCGCAAGGGTGCCCTCCCCCCAGCGCCCGCGCCTCTTCAGCATATCGGAGTCCGTGACGATCCTGCTGACGACGCTCTTGAGCCAGTCCGCGTGCTCCGGCGGACTGGTCATGGCGACGAAATACTGGTTCGCCGCCCCCGCCCAGGCGATCTGGGGGTTCTCATTCTCCTTGTCGCCCTTCTTGCCCACCGTGATGGCCGGGACGTGGTCCACATCGTAGCCGTTGCCGTCCCGATAGCCGACGACGGTGCCCACGCCGGGACGCCTGGGCATCTCCTGCTCGATCCCCGCCGCGCCGCGCAGCGCGAAGTCGAACTTCAGCGGCTCATCGGTCGGGTTGATGAACTCCAGCTTCACATCGAAATGGTAGCCCTCGGGCGGGAGGGTGACCGTCTTGCGGATCTTCAGTCTCGGCTCTCCGGTCCGCCTGTCCCGCACGATGCCCTCGAACACCAGAGGGTTGCTCAACGTGTCCTTGATCTCATAGACGATATCGTCCGTGGGGACCTCCTCCGAGAACTCGCCCCCCCCCCGGCGGAAGACCACCGTCTCAACCACGTCGCTGAGGCGCCCCGTCTGGAAATCCCGCACCAGCGTGAGCACGGGACGCGCCTTCTCGCCCTCCACCTCCTCGAAGTACGGCGCCCGATAGTTGAGAAGCTGCACCCTTTCCAGCGCCGCGCCGAGGTTGGTGAACGAAACCCTCAGGGTGCCGTTCTCGCGCACGATGCCCGTCTTCAGGGGCACCTGCGGCGCCTGGGCCGGGGCCGGACCGATGGTCCCGTCAGACGGCGCAACGGGCGTTTCGTCCTGGCCCTGCGCCGGCACGGGTTCTTGCCCCTGCCTGGGAACAGGACGCTGCGGGGGCTTGCCAAGCCCGAAAATCATCATGGCCCCATACCACGCGGCCAGGATGACGGCGCTGATCACCAGGAACTGTATGAAGTTCTTTCTGTCCATTACCCAAACCGTTCACAGGGAAGATGCAGCGCGCCCCAGTCCGCAAGTGGCGCCTGCACCCCCTTAATCGGTGCGCTCGCCCCCCGCTACCTGCCTTCCTGAAGGCGCTCGGCCAGGAAATCAGGGAGCTCCGCGATCATCCGAATCTTTGCCACGGTCTTCTCGACCGGATAGTCCAGCCGCCGGAACAAAATGGTGTCACCATCCCACAGGACGTAGGAAGCCCGAATGTCTCCGTCGCGGGGTTGGCCGATGCTGCCGACATTTACAATGCTCTTCTTCGGCCCGAGCCGGTATCGGCAATTGACCTCCTGCGGCGTCAGGTAGATCATGTCTTCGGTAAAGATTCCCGGCACGTGCGTGTGGCCCACAAAGCAGACCCACTCGATCATGCTGAAGTTCTGCGCCACCTTTTCCGGCCGGTACAAGTCCCTGGCGTAGAGGTACTCGCTGGCCGGGTCACGCGGAGTGCCGTGGACGTAAAGGTTGCCGTTGGTGGCGTAGGTTTCGTGGAGCGCTGCCATCTGGTCCCACCGACGGGCGTTCTCCTCCCGTCCGGGCCCCAGCATGTCAAGCTGCATGCGCGTCCAGTCCAGGGACGACCTGGCCCTGTAGTTGAACGTGGTGCTCTCCATCTGCACCATCAGGGCCTGCTCGTGGTTGCCCTGGATGCCGATGTCGAACTGGCGGGCGAGATCGAGGCATTCCTTGGGATTGGGGCCGTAACCGATGATGTCACCAAGGCAGATGACCTCGCTGACGCCGTTCTTCTCCATGTCCGCCAGGACGACCTCGAAGGCCTCCAGATTGGCGTGGATGTCGGAACAGATCGCCTGCACTGCGTGGTTTCTCCTGGGCGGCCTCTCCGGGCGTCAACGGCGGGCTCGGGTGGCAGGGCGCCCTTCATCGCGGGCACCCCGAAGCAAGAAGGCGCATTGTAACAGAATCCCCCCCCCCGCCTCAAATCCCCCCGCGCATGAGGACACGTCTGCCTTACTGGCCTTTGATCTCGATTCTGTGCGGCTTCAAGTCCTCCCGTTTCGGGATGACGAGCCGCAGCACGCCGTCCTTCATGCTCGCCTCGACCCCGCTGGGATCAAGGCCCTCGCCAACCTCAAAGGCCCGGTGGAAGTGGCCGACTTCGTATTCCTGTGTGTGCAGGGTCAGGCCGCCGCCATCATCCTCGGGACCCACCTCGCCGTCCATCGTCAGGACGCCCTTCCCAAGCACCACACTTACGTCATCCCTGGACACTCCGGGCATGTCCGCCAGCACCACCAGGGACTCCGGCCTCTCCACCACGTCCACGCGCGGGGCGAAACTCGGACCTGTGGTGATCCGCTCGGCCGGCGCCTCCGCGCTCGGGCCGTGTGTCACTTCGATCTTATCAGCCATCGCCATTCACCTCCCGAATCGTCGCCGTGTTTCGGCGGTTAGCTCTCCGTGTCGCACCCGGCTGCATGCGGGCGCCGTCAGCCGGTGACCTCGATCCTCTTCGGCTTGCTCCGCTCGCTGCGCGGGAGCACGATCCTGAGCACGCCTTCCTTGCAGGTCGCCTCAACCCCGGCGGGGTCGACGGAGTACGGCAGCTTCACCGTGCGCGTGAAGGAACCGTGCCCGCGCTCGTGCCGCCGGGAGATGTCGCCCTCGCCAAGGGGTTCCGTCTCCCGGGAGCCGCTGACGGTGAGCACGTCGCGCTCCACCGAGACGTGCAGGTCCTCGGTGCTCACGCCGGGCAGTTCGGCCGTCACGGCGCTGCGCTCCTCGCCGGTCCAGACGTTCACGGCAGGGAACGGGGTCAGGAACCTCGAGGGCCAGCCGGTCTCCAGGACCCTGTGCACATGCCGGTGCATGCGGCCAAGCTCGTGCCAGGGGTCCCAATCCCAGCCTCCAAAGAACCGATCACTTAGAGCCATCGTTTCATCCTCCCTCAGCAAGCATCCACTCTGCCATCTTGCTTCACGGTCCTCGACAATACTCTTTTGCAAACATTGTGCCAGCGACGAGGAGCCGGCGCAGTGCTTCCGTAACTCTAAGCAGATAACGTTGTTACGTATGTCGGCCCGCCCATGTCCGATTGTCTGGCCCCCACCCCGCTGCCACTGTGGCAGATCCTGGACCGCCCGGCAGGCCCCCGTGGCCGATGGTCTCTCTGCCCGACTCGAAAGCCGTTGTCTTTCGCAGTGCACCCCCGTATAATGGCACGAGTGCAGTCCGCAAGTGTCGGACTCACAGGAAGGGCGGCGAACAGGGGAACGCCTATGGGCGAGGAGAGTGAACGAGAGGCGCCGGACGTTGCGGGTCAGACGAGCGCGCTGGGGCGCCGGGAGCTGCGGCACAACTTCCTGCTGGAGATGAGCAGACGCGCCGCCGACATAAGCGGCGAGAAGGACGTCTGCGCCTTCGTCTGCGAGGGGGCTGCCCTGCTGCTGGACTGCTCGCGCACATCCATCATGCTCCATGACCCCAAGACGGATGCGCTCAGGATCGCCGCCAGCGTAGGCATACACGAGGACATTGCCGAGGCCACGTTGGTGCGCCCGGGCGAGGGGATCAGCGGCTTGGTGTTTCAGAGCGGCAGGGAGATGTTCGTCGGAGCCGACGATACGATGCCAATGGCCACTCTGCGTGTGGGCGACCTGAAGGATATTTCTTCCTTCCTGAGCGTGCCGCTTTCCATTCCGGTCGAGGGCAGCGACGACGCCCGGGTGCTGGGCGTGCTGAACCTGACGCGCAAGATCGTCGGCAGCGGCTTCACGCCCGACGATCTGGAACTCGTGCGCGCCGTGGCCTCCCACACCGCGGCCCAGATCCACAAGTGCCGTCTCATCGAGGGCGAACGCCGGCGCAGGTACCTGGAGGAAGAACTGCGGGTCGCGGCAAATATCCAGCTTCGCCTCCTGCCGAGCGAGCCGCTCTTGGCCGGCCCGCTGCACGTGGCGGGCGCGTGCCGCCCGGCCGCGCAGGTGGGCGGCGACTTCCTGGACTTCTGGGTCCACGACAACCGCGTGTGCATGCTCCTGGCGGACGTGAGCGGGCATGATCTCGGCGCCGGCCTCGTGGCCACGGCCCTGCGCAGCGTCGTGCGCAGCGAATCATACCACGGACGCTCTGTCGCCGACCTCGCCCGGCAGGTCAACCGCATCATGAACGGCGACCTCGAGCGCTCCGAGCGCCTCATCACCCTCTGCTACCTCGAACTCGACCTCGATACGCAAGTCCTCGACTCCTGCTGCTGTGGCCATCCCTACCCCCTGCTGCTGCGCGGAGGAAAGCCCATCTGGCTCGCCGAGGGCGGTCCCCTGCTGGGCATATCTGAGGAGATCACCTTCGAGACGCGCCGCACGAAGATGGCAAACGGTGACATCCTCGTCCTCTATACCGACGGCGTCATCGAGGCCGGCTTTCCAGCGAGCCAGCCCTTCGGCACGGAACGCCTCCTGCGCGCCGTGCAGCGGGATCGCGACATGAGGCCCGCCATGCTGGCGGATCGGGTGATCGAGGCGGTGCGCGAATACGTCGGAACGACGGAGCTGGACGACGATGTGGCGGTGCTCACCGCCCGCTACACCGAGTTGGCCTGAGGCCGGAGATAGGCCGTTGGCCGCCGTCAGTCGTGCCCCCCGTGGGGCCGAACCCGCCCCTGTCCTCAGCCCGCCTTTGCCCGTCCCTTGGCCTGGCGGGTCTGGCGGCGCATCTCCTCGAGGCGGCTGTCCACCTCCTCGAAGTTCACCGCCACCTTCTGGCTCACCCCGTCTTCGCGCAGCGATATGCCGTAGAGCGTCTGCGCCGCCCCCATGGTCACCTTGTTGTGGGTAACGATGACGAACTGCGTGTTCTCGCAATACTCCTGCACCAGCGAAATGAAGCGGCCGACATTGGCCTCGTCCAGCGGCGCGTCGACCTCGTCCAGCACGCAGAAGGGGCTGGGCTTGGCCTTGAAGATCGCGAACAGCAGGGCCACGGCGCTCAGGGCCTTCTCCCCGCCGCTGAGCAGCGATATCGACCGCGTCTCCTTGCCCGGCGGCCTCACCATGATCTCGATCCCGGCCTCCAGCACGTCTTCGACGTCCCCCTCCAGCATGATCTCCCCGGCCCCACCGCCGAAGAGCTTGCGCACGATGACCTGGAAGTTCGCCTGCACGGCCTCGAAGGTCTCCAGGAAGTTCTGGCGGCTCTTGACGCTCAGCTCCCGGATGATCTCCAGCTCCTGGCGGCGGGCCCGGTCGAGGTCGTCCTTCTGATTCGTCAGGAACTGCGCGCGCACCTCAAGCTCGTCCTGTTCCTGGATCGCGTCCAGGTTGGCCCCTCCCATCTGGCCTACCTGCTTCTTGAGGGCCTCGACACGCGCGCGCGTGGCCTCCCAGTCCATCTCGGGGTCGTCAGCCATCCCCAGAACGCCCTCGCGCAGCTCGACCGCATCGGCGAGGCCCACCTTCCTGCGGCCAGGCTCATCCGCCCCCTCTTCGGCCTCGGCGGGCGCGCTTTCAGCCTCGGCATACCAGCGCGCCACCATGGCCTGAGGCTGCTCCTCGTTGGCGATGAACTCCTCGATCTGCACGTCCGTGAAGGGCGGCTCTTCGCGCCACGAGTCGGGATCGCGTTCCAGCGCGGCCAAGCGCACGCCGCATTCGTCGGCGACGCGCTCGCCAAGGTTCTCCAGCTTCAGCCGAAGCTCGTTCTCCACGAGGCGCAGTTGCTGCAGGTCCCGCTCGGCCCCGTCGCGCTCTTCGGTGGCGCGCTCGGCCAGGGCCTGTC
>CAZXDF010000196.1:0-5404 GCA_964639345.1 uncultured candidatus Brocadiaceae bacterium
TTGGCGGCGCAGTAGATGGCGCGCCCGGGCTGCCTGCATCGCGCCGCTAAGGACGAAATGTTGATGATGCGGCCTCGCTCGCGCTCGATCATGGAGCCTATGACGTGGCGGGTGCAGTTGAAGACGCCTATCAGCGTGACCAATTCGCCTCTCTGAACCTCGGCCGTCGTGTCCGCAAACAGGACGAACTCGGCGGGCGCCGCCGCGTTGTTGACCAGGATGTCGATGGGGCCAAGCTCGCCCGTCGCGCGCTCCGCCATCTCCACCACCGCGGCCTCGTCCGAGACGTCCGCGGGGACGGCGCACGCCCTGTGACCAGCCTTCGTCAACTCGCGGCAAGCGTCCGTCGCCGATTCTTCGTGAAGCGCGTTGACCGCCACGGCCACGCCGCGTTCGGCCAAGGCCCACGCGATCGCTCTTCCGATGCCTTTCCCGGCCCCGCTGACCAGCGCCACATCTCCCATCAATCTCATCGAGAGTTCTCCGCCCTACTGGCCCGCGACGAAGAGACCGCGCGGGAAACCCATGAGGTACTCAAGGCCCTTAGCCCCAATGCAGCACACGTCGCCCAGCGGCACGAAGAGCTTACCGGAAACCGGAAGGAGCCAGTTGCAATGCATCCCGAACGTCATCCCTTCCTGCAAGAAGCCCTCATTGCTGGCGGCCAGCAAGGGCCTTTCGCCATAGTCCATGCCCATGCCATGGCCGATGCGCCCTCCCCCCAGCGTGAAGCCATGCCGTCCGGCCACCCCGCGCGCGGCCTCCACCGCCTGTCTCACCGCGTTCCCGGGCCTCATCACTGCGAGCGCCGCGTCCTGGGCCTCCAGGGCGACGGCGAAGATCTTCTCGAGAGCCGGAGACGGTTTGAGGAGCGTGCCCGCCCGCTGCCCGTGACACCAGTACCCTTTGTAGGTCACGTAGGAACAGGACGCGATCATGTCGCCTTCCCCCAGGACGCGCTCGTGGGGTTTCAGATCGTGGCGGCTCTCGCCCCAGTCCGTCGGCGGTCCGGAAGCCATCCAGTACTTCGCGTGGTCCGCCCCCTCGCGGCGCACGGCCCGTTCTATCTCTGCAACGATCTCAAGGCCCTTCATGCCCGGCCTCGCCGACTCCAGCATGGCCTCGAACCCGATGTCGCTGAGGCGGGCAGCCTCCCGCATCGCCTGGAGTTCAGCCGGGCTCTTGGTCGCACGAAGTTCCGCTACGATATCCTCACAACGTTGCAGCTTGCTGCCGAACCCCTTGGCGAGGACTTCGTAGAAGGGATGGGACATGCTCTCGATGCCCACAACGCCGACGTCCTCTTTCGCCAGGCCATTCTCGCCAAGAATCGACAGGGTCTCGCTCGCGAAGTCGCGGGGCCCGGTGTCAGCGCCGGCCGCCCGAGCCTCGGCCACTCCGACGGCATTCGGGTCGACGGGCTTCACCAGGCGCACATCATCAATGGGCGAGACCTCGGCGACCTGCTCGGCCATGAAGGGCAGCCCAGCGAATAGCAGCGCCGCGGGCCCGCTCGCCGGAATCACCACGGCCGACTCGATGATGCGGTCGTGATTGTCCCAGCCGGACAGGTAAGACACGTGGCCGGTCTGGGTCCACTTGTGTTCTATCGGCGGGGAGTACGCGAACAGGGCCCCGAGATTGTTCTCCTGAAGGAAGGCTCTGACCTTCTCATGCCTGTTGCGGAACTCCTGCTCGGAAATTGGACCTGCGGCCATTGTCGACCCTCCATGAGAACCCCTGGTATCCACGGACCTTGCGGCAGGGGGCCGCGCGCGACGTGGGTTGAATCTTAGCGGCGGCCCGGCGCCCTGTCAACACCTGCCTTCAGTCACCGGCCGAGTGGCCTTCCGACGTTGACAGGAAGAACCACGACCCTTACCATGCCAAGTAGTTCCACGCACGCCGGTGACGGTGAAGATTCCGTAAGGAGCGTCAACGTTGGATCTGGGCCTGAAGGGGCGGAGAGCGCTGGTGACCGGTGGGTCGCGCGGGATTGGGCGGGAGTGCGCCCTGTCTCTCGCGCGTGAGGGAGCCAGCGTGTGCATCAACTACGTGAGGAACGATGCGGCCGCTGAGCAGACGCGACAGGACCTGCTCGCCCTCGGTGTGCCGGCGTACAGCCTCAAGGCCGACGTCACCAACGTTCAGGCGGCGCGCGGCCTCATCGAGCAGGCCATCCTCACGATGGGCGGCCTCGACGTCCTGGTGCACTCCGCCGGGATCAGCATCTCGGCCGATGACAAGGTGGGCGAACTTGAGGTGTGGCACCAGCTCATCGACTCCCACCTCCACAGCACTTACTACCTGTGCGACGCTGCGGCCGAGCCAATGAGGAACCAGCGGTGGGGCCGGATCGTTGTGATCGCTTCGACTGCCGGCCGGGGCGCCGGCGCCTCGCCATACTCCGTTGCCAAGGCCGCTCAAAGCCACTACACCCGGGGGTTGGCCCAGGCCCTGGCCCCCTATAACGTGACGGTGAACGTCGTTTCGCCGGGCAGAATCAACACCGACATGATCCCCGGCACCAAGGAGGACTGGACTGCCTTCGCTCGCGCCAACATCCCCGCCTACCGCTGCCGCGACGATTATCCCGGCCCCGAACTCATCGGCGATGTGGTGGCATTCCTCGCTTCGGAGCGAGCGAGCTATGTCTCCGGCGCCGACCTGCCCGTATGCGGGGCCTCTTACACGGGCCTGTAGGTGGAATGGGCCCGGTTGGTTTGGCGCTTCCGTCAGGAACTGTTGCTGTCCCGCCCCCAAGCGACTGTCATCCTAAGGCGGGCGGGCTGCTCTCGCCGTCGAGAAGACCCGGTAACTCCTGGATCAATTCTCGGGGAATGGGCCAGTCATGATCTTTCGGCGTCCTCCGCCTATCCTCGCATCGCCAGGTGTTGGCCGCTCTGTACGGCCATGTTTCTTGCTACTGGGCGTCACGCCCTCGCGCAACCCTGCCTTGACACCGATATAGTGATCGAGGACGAGGCCCTCCGGGGTGACGCGCAGCCGCGCGATGCGGCTGTCGGCCTTCCCCGGCTCCATGCAGTACCCCATGTAGGTCACCACCACAACGTCCGGCTCGGCCTCGACCGCTTGCTGATTGGCCCAGATGGCATAGTCCACGATGACCGGCGGATCCCACGTGCGCCCGCCGTCGCGGGTCAGGTGCGCGGCGAAATGCGGAAAGCGCGTCGTCGCCACCACGGCCCCGCTCGCCGTCACCGTCAGCGACGGACAGTAGCCGGGGAACGGCCCGATGGCGGAGGGTTCCCACGTCCGGCCGCCGTCGCTCGACTGCCGCTTCCACATGTACGGGTCCCTCCCAGGGCGGCAGATTCCCATCACCACGTTCTCGCGGACCTCGGCAAAGCGCGTTTCGCCGCCGGTGCCCGCCAGGGCGGCCTCGAAGGTTCCCGTCGGGATGGGTTCGCCGGGATGCCTGTTGCTTGAGTCGCACCGCACGGGCGCCGACCACGTCCGCCCATCGTCTTCGCTGCGCATGGCGAAAGACGTCCCGACCGTGAGGAACTCCGGCCCCAGCCCGGGAGGCTTCTCCCAGTAGGCATCCAAAACCAGCAGGAGGCTCCCGTCGTGCATCCGCACGATCGCCGTCGGCCCCGGCGGGCTCCAGCCTTCCGGCAACTCGCCGCCCATCTTCAGCTCGTGGGGGCGCTTCCAGGTCCGACCCTCGTCATTTGTCTCGTAGGTGTAAAGGGTCCATGGGTATCCGATCCCGTGTGGTGGTGCGTTAGGGTATACGCAGACCCAGGTTCCGTCCTGGCGAACGAAGTTGGGGTAGAGGCCGACCTGCAGCGTGGCAGGCTCCGGCGCGGCCCAGGTCTTTCCCGCATCGCTCGAGCGCAGGTAGACGGCGCGCCGGACGTCACCCCGAGCGGGGTTGCCGATGCCCAGGCACAGGAGGAGCTTGCCAGATCCCCCGTCGAGGATGCTGGCGTAGCCCTGGCATGTGTCCGGGTCGATCACGGGGCAGGGACTCATCCAGTGCTGAGGCAGCGGCACGAGGCCGGGCCAGGGAGCCGGCATGACTGACGCACCGTCCACTTCCAGGCCCGCGAAGTGGAACGTCTTCGAGAGCGTGACGCAGCCAAGGCCCAGTCGGCCCGATGCGTAGGTATGGTCCTCCACGTCGGCGACGAGTATATCCTCGATCCAGGCGCGTAGGCGCGGGCCCCTGGCCTCGACCCTGGCCTCGTACCAACTCCCCCACTTCGCGCAGAGCCCCGGCACCATGGCGAAGTTGAGATAGCGCTGGAGCGCAGTGCCGTCGGCAATGACCATGCCCGCCCAGAAATGCCGCGCGCGGACCTGCTGCCCGCACCAGGGCACGTCCAGGGCGTAGAAACGCCGGCTGTCCTGCACGCGAAACATGAGTCGCGCCGCTCCGGAGCCCCAGTAGTCGGGGGACCGGAAGCGAAAGCGCGCGCTAAAGTCCCCATACGCCTCATCGCTCCTCACCGCCAGGCACTCGATCTCCGGGCTGTCCAGCCACGGGAACTCCCCCTCCCGCACCTCGGGCGGAAGCAGCTCCCCGTCGGGGCCATCGCTCCACTGGCTGCCCATGAACGACCATCCCCGTCCGTCGCCGATTCTCAGCCCTGCCATGGCTGCTGTGCCTCCTGGTATGGATTCATATTCTCCACTCAATCCGTGCCCAGCGGCACAGGGCCGTCGGGCGTTATGCGAATTCGCTGCACCCGCATGAGCGAAGGGCGGATCTCATCCATGGACTGGGGATAGGCGACCAGAATAACATCGGGTTCCACCTCGATGGCTGTGCCGTTATAGGCAGTCGTGAAGTCTATGGCGGTACCCTCGTCCCAGTTCACACCGCCATCCAGGCTGATGTTCAGGCCAAGGCCGGGGCCGCGCTTTATGATCACCAGGTAACCCGAACGCGTCGCCACCATGTCCGGTCCGCCGGCACCGGAGAAGGGCGCGTAGGTAGCCGCCTGCCAACTCCTGCCGCCGTCCTCCGACTGTGTCTGCCACATGAAAGGAGAGCGGAAGGGCCGCGAAAGCGCCACGATCCGGCCGCTGGGCAACTGGGCCATCCTGGTCTCAAGGAACCCGAAACACGGGCCATCCGGTTCGTCGCCGTAATGGTCCGCGGCGTGGTCCATCGGAACCGGCTCCGACCATGTCACGCCGTGATCCTTTGAAATGGTGCAATAGGACTGGCTGATCTCCGTCCCCCACGTGCCCATCCCGTGGTTTGGAACTGCGGCGAACTCGCCATTGTGGTACAGACTCTTGTAGCCGTGGAGAATCGGTCGCAGAAGTGTGCCGTCAGACAGGCATGCAAAGCCGTCCGGATAGTTCCACGTCCCATCGCGGAAGATGTCCCGCTCCCAGCACTCCAAGTGCCGGTTGGACCGGTCGCCCA
>CAZXDF010000197.1:0-10173 GCA_964639345.1 uncultured candidatus Brocadiaceae bacterium
CGCGCCATGCTGCTCGGCTCTGGGGCGAGCGCTGCCGATATCGACGGTCTCCTGGACCCGCAGTGTGCCTTTCCGGCGAACTGAGGCATCCGACAGGCTAAGCAAGAACGTTTCTTGTACCACGAAGGTCACGAAGAACACGAAGGCGTCAAGCACCCGCAGCCATCGATTGTGACTCGTCGGGATGAACCGCGTAATCTGCGTTCATCCGCGTTCATCTGCGGCCCGTTCCGTCGTTTTTTCGGGCCCTTCGTTCTCTTCGTCGTCCCTGGAGCCAGCGCCGAACTATGCGCGAAATGCCGGACATCCTCAGGCGAATCTGCGCGGTCAAGCGCGACGAGATCGCGCGCCTGCGCGAGCGCGGCACGGGCGAGTTGGAAGGCCTGCTCCGGCGTCAGTCTCCCCCACGCGGATTCCGCGCCGCACTGACGGCCTCGGACCGGGTGGCCCTCGTCGCAGAGGTCAAGAAGGCCTCCCCGTCGAAAGGCGTGATCCGGGAGGATTTCGACCCCGCCGCCATCGCGCGTTCCTACGAGCGCGGAGGGGCGCGGTGCCTGAGCGTGCTGACCGATACGGCCTTCTTCCAGGGGCGGCTTGAGGATCTGGCGGGGGCGCGAGAGGGCGTATCGCTTCCGGCGCTGCGTAAGGACTTCATCCTCGACCCGATCCAGGTGCTCCAGTCGCGCGCGTGGGGCGCGGACTGCGTGCTGCTGATCGTGGCGGCGCTGGCCGATGCCGAACTGCGGGAGCTTCTGGCGGCGGCCCGCAACCTCGGGATGGACGCGCTGGTGGAGGTGCACGACGGGCGCGAACTCGAGCGCGCCGTGGCCGCCGGTGCGGACACGATCGGCGTCAATAACCGCGACCTGCGGACGTTCGAGGTGGACCTCGAGACCACGCGCCGCCTCGCCGCCGGCGTGCCTGACGGCGTCGTGCTGGTGGCCGAGAGCGGCATTTGCAGCCGCGCCGACATCGAGTCGCTGACGCCCTGCGGCATCGACGCCGTCCTTGTCGGCGAGGGCCTCATGCGCGCCGACGACATCGAGGCGGCCGCCCGCGAACTGAGCGACGTGTAGCCCACCGAACAAAGACAAGGGACACAGATTCACACAGATAAAGACGGATCGGGCGGACGACAAGACCGGGCGGGGGTTTATGCGGGGCGTTACTCTTGATCGGTCTTTATCAGTGTAAATCCGCGTCCAAGTCCGTTGCCGTCTATCGCGCCTTCGCCCGGTCAATCCGTGTCCGGGAGAGGGGCCGCAGATTCGCACAGATGAAGACAGATCGGGCGGACGACAAAGGCAAACAGCAGTTTCTGCGCGCCGTTCCTCTTGATCGGTCTTTATCAGTGTAGATCTGTGTCTAAGTCCGTTGCCGTCCCTTGCGGCTTCGCCCCGGTCAATCCGTGTCCGGGGCAGCGGGCAGCAGCGACCGCAGGTGCGAGTAGAGCCCATCATAGGCGCGCTGGTAGCGGGCGTAACGGGCAGCGACCTCGGGGCGCGGCGAATACACGCGCGGCCGGCAGCGCTCCAGCGCCGCATCCCCCTCGTCCAGGCTCCACAGTTCCGCCCCGACGCCGGCGAGAAGGGCCGCCCCGAACGCCGCATCGCGCTCGGGCGGATAGACGATGAACCGGCGGGCGGTGATGTCGGCCTTGATCCGGCACCAGGCTTCGCTGCGCGATCCCCCGCCGCAGCTTCGCAAGTCCGCGACGTTCAGCCCGCCGGCCTCGGCAATGTCGATGTTCTGACGCAGGGCGTAGCCTACGCCCTCCATGACGGCCTTGATGACCTGCGGCCGCGAGGTTGCGAGCGTCAGCCCCACGATCGCGCCCCGGGCCTGCGCGTCCCAGACGGGCGCCCTTTCGCCCGCCATGTAAGGCAGGAAGAGCAGGCCCGTCGGCCCGTCGGTCAGCCCGGCGACCTCGCGTTCCATCAGCTCGAACGGGTCCACGCGTTCGCCGCCGACCGGTCGGCTTTCCGACGCGCAAAGCACATCCCGGCACCACGCCAGCGACGCCCCGGCCGCCGACATGGGCGCATGGTTGATGTAGAGGCCCTCAAGCAGGTGCGGCGCGACCCCGAGCGCGCGGTCGGTCGAGGGGCGCTCGGAGATGATGCCGATTCCCCCCGAGGTGCCGCTCACCTCGAAGGCGCGTCCGGGCCGGAAGGCGCCCACGGCGAGCGCGGCGCAGGCAGTGTCCATTCCGCCGGCTACCACGGGCAGTCCCTCCGGCAGCCCGCAGTGCGCCGCGGCGTCCGCGCTAACGCGCCCGACCACCGCGGTCGAAGGCGCCACGGGCGGCACCTTGCCGGTCGGAAAGGAGCGCCGAGCGGTGAGCTCAGAGCTCCACGCCAGGGCTTCCAGATCCATCGGATAGCCGACCGCGTTGGCCCGGTCCAGCACCATCCGGCCGCACAGCCTGTGGGTGATGAAGTTGCCCGCCTGGAGCAGCCAGCGGGACCGCCGCAGCACCGCGGGCTCGTGGCGCGCCAGCCACAGCACCTTCGGCCAGACCAGGAACGTCGCCGGGGGCCAGCCGATGATGTCGCGCACGCGCTCCGCGCCGAACCGCTCGGCGATCTCCGCGCACTCGGCGGCGCTGCGCGTGTCCTGCCAGATGATGGCCCTGCGGACCGGGCGCCCGGCCTCGTCGACGGGCACGAGCGCGGTGCTCTGGGCGCTGACGGCGACCGCCGCGAGGCGCTTCGCGGCCCCGCCCGCCGTCACCTGACGCGCGGCATCGCAGAACGCCCGCCACCACACTTCGGGGTCCTGCTCCGCCCATCCCGGCCGCGGTCGGTCCGGTTCGTACGGGACGGCCGCCGTCGCTACCGCCTCCCCGGCAGCCGACAGCACGCACGCCCGGCAGCCCGTCGTGCCCACGTCAACACCGATGGCCAGATGCGCCTGTATCACGCCGGTCGTCCTTTCCCCATACGCAGCCGATCACGGCCCTGTCCGGCAGCCTACCCCCTCGCGCGGCACCCGTCAAAGGCGCGGTCCCGGCACCGTAATGTGCTTGGAGAGACAGCGTGTTTCTGATAGATTATCGCTGCCGTCACGTGCGCGATAGTGAAAGGGACCGGAATGATCTGCGACTTCCACGCTCACCTCTACGAGGAACCGGGATACGCCGATGCGCTGGCCGAAACGGCCCGCACCCTGGGCATCGAGAAGATGTGCATCGGCGGGGGCGAGGCGCGCTACGGGATGGCCTCCAACGAGACGGCCCTCGAGCAGTCCGAGCGCTACCCCGATTTGTTCGTGCCGTTCGCGCTGGTTCGGCTCGGGCTGGACGGGCCGTCGGAGGTCACGCGCCTGAGCGAGATGGGATTCCGTGGCCTGCGCGTAATGGCGCCGCCCGCGCCCTACGACGACGAGCGGTTATTCCCGGTCTACGAGGCCGCCCAGGCCCTGGACCTGCCCATCCTGTTCCACACGGGCATCCTGCCGCCCACGCCGCTGGACCGGGCGTTCGACGTGCGCGCCGACCGCAGCCGTCCGATCCATCTGGACACGCTGGCGCGCGAGTTCCCGACGCTCGGCATCGTCGGCTGCGGGCTGGGCTGGCCGTGGTATGAGGAGGCGGCGGAGGTCCTGGGCCTGCACGCGAACGTGCATTTCGACCTTTCGGGCGTGACGCTGCACAAGAAGGGGCCGGACTTCTTCGCGGCGCTGCTGGGGGCGGCTCCGGCGACGCTGCTGGGCCGGCCGCAGAGCGGCGCGGCGTGCCGTCGGCTGCTCTTCGGCACGGGCGCGCGCCCGGAGAGGATGGCCGACATCGAGTGCGAGTACGAGCGCCTCTTCCGCGCGATGGCGCTGGGCGGGGACGCAATTGACGAGATAATGGGCGGCGCGGCGGCGCGCATGCTCGGCCTGGCGCAGGAGGACTGAGACGACAAAGACAGAACCGCCACAGAGGCCACAGAGAATGCAGAGGATAGGCGCGCCGACTGCGCGAAGTGACGCGGAATTAAGGGTGTTTCGATTGGCGGCGGCAGAGGACAGCCCGTATACTCGGGTAAGTTAGACGGACGGTGGCGCAGGAGAATCACAGCTTGGGCGGAGACTAGGGAGCCAGCCGCATGTTCATGACACCGAGAGGACTCAAGATCCGGCTTGATATTCCGCGTGGATTCACGCTTCTCGCACGACTCTGGCAGAAGGACAACCACACCGACGCCTTCAGAGTACTGAAGACATGCGAGGGCCTCGAATACATCCCATCGATTCTCGGATTCGTCGCTGGACTCATCGGACTTGTTGTTGGGTCTAGCCCTTGGCACGTGCTGCTAGCCATTGTCCTCGGCACTGTACTCGGGAAGGTCCTCACGATGTTCGGGATGTTTCGCATCCCCCGGCTACCGCCGCTAGCCACCCTGTGGAGTTGGGCCGCAGGCTATGGCATTTTCACCCTCGTGGGCGTGGCGGCGTCCTGGCTCTCTCGGGGTTGGGAGTTTGCTGCCTTTTGGGTGGCCGGCCATGTGGCAGCGTTCATCGCTTCTACGTTCGTCCTCGAACCGATGCGAACGAGGCACTACAAGGAACGTATGGGTTACCCGTTGACGCAATCGGAGATCAACTTCTTCAACGCGTACCGTCTCCGCGCTGATCGCCTTGGCGTGACCCGCGACACTGAGGTGTCGGATAGTGAGGTCGCTTCCGGGGGGTGGCAGGCTTGTCTTGAAGACTACGAAACCAAATATCCCGAGGCGGTAGCGAGGTTCCTCAGGTAGCGGGGCAAACCTTGAGTCTTTATGGCCGTTACAGCCTAACCCAGCGCTCAACCGGACGCGCGAAACAGCGTCGCGCGCCGGTTAGCTCGATCCGTTCTGCGGAAGGGTGAGGCCGTGGCGCCGGCGGACATGAGAGCGGAGATCATGGAGTTCGGCACAGTGGAGAAAGAAACCGTATGAAACTCCTAATGGGCATGGGGCTGATCGTGTGCGCGCTGGCGGCCGCGGGCTGCGGCCACGTGGAGCGGTACATCGTCATTCGAACTGACCCGCCCGGCGCGCCGGCCTGGGTGGATGAGGAGTATGTGGGCCTGACGCCCGTGAAGCGTGAGTTCCAGCACTACGGCCGCCGCAGGATTCGGGTCGGACCCATCCGGGAAGCGGCGGCGCAGGAGGAGCCGGCAGGCACGCCCGCTGAGGCCCCCGCTGCGGAAGACGGGCATCCCGCCCTGCCGGATGATTCCGGACCGATTCTGTTCGAGGCCACGGAACGGATGTTCGTCACCAAAGTCCCCTGGTATCAGGTCTTCCCGGTCGACTTCTTATACGAGGTCCTCCTGCCGACCAGACGGGTGGACCGCCACGAGGTGACGATCAGCCTGCGCCCTGTGAGCGCGTGGCCGGCCGAATCCGACCAGGAAGCGGCCGAGGCGCTGGTCGAAGAGGCCGACGCGTTCCGCCAAAGGGCCGTTGCCCCGGCCCTGGAAAGCGAGGAGTGATGCGCGGGCGCGGCGCGCGACGAGCGGAGGGCCGATATGGCCGATAAGATACCCATTCAGTGCGAGAGCTGCGGCAAGAGGTTTCAGGTGAGCCTCGAGACGGCGGGCAAGATGGTGCGCTGCCCGTGCGGCGCAGTCCTTACGGTGCCGGCGGAGGCTTCTGACCCGAAAGCCGCCGAGACGCCGCCAGCGCCGGACGGCGACGAGACCGCCCCGTCAGAACGCGCCCAGGAGCCCACGGATGAGTCGCTGGTGCGCAAGTGGTACTACGCCCGTGACGGCGAGCGGTTCGGCCCGGTCCCCCAGAGCGAACTCCAGCGGCTTCTGGAGGCCGGCGAAGTGAGCGCCGACGAGTTCGTCTGGACGCAGGGCATGGAGCAGTGGCTGCCCGCCGCCGAGGTGGAAGAGTTCCGCACGGCCCCGGCCGACGCGCCCGCCGATGAGGCCCCGACGCCCGAGGCGCCGCCAGACGAGGCCGACGAACCCTCCGACGAGGCGCCGATGCCGGCAGCGGCCCCTCCTTCCGCCCCAGAGACTGGTCCAACCGTTGAAGAACCTCCCGCTTATAGGATGCTCCGGGTTTTCTCGAAAGCAGTCACCATCTCCGGCGCGGTGGGATTCGTCGCGGGCCTGTTTGTTATGGCCATCGCGCTGTTAGTTCCCTGGCAAGTACAAGAAGACTTCCAGTGGACTCTGGCGTTTATCGCGGTCGTTGGATTGGCGGTCGCCGTGGCTGTCATGGGCTTTGGACAGCTCATCGGGCTGATTATCGACGCGCGTCAGGACCTGTGGCACATACGGCGGAGGCTTGAGCAGCGGGAGGAAGGGCCGGGCGGCAGCGCGTAGCGCACGGCGCCCGAGCACAACGGCGAACGGAAAGGATTATGAGGAAGGCAGGAAGAGAGGAAAGCAGGAAAACGGCAAACGGCCAAGGCTGAAGCATTTGGGGGACGGCAACGGCAACTGGTTACCGCTAACTGCTCAGTGCTGAGTGCCGACGCCCGTTCTCCGTAGCAATGCTACTGCGAAGGATGAAGAGGTCAAAGAGTCCAAGGGTAAAGGCCCATCCGTTGCGCCTCTTCGACCTTTTTGACCCTTCGACCCTTCAACCTCACTGCTGAGTCCTGAGTGCCCACTGCCTACTACCGAGGACGAGGACGATGGCGAGGACGATTGACGGCGTCCTTCAGCCTGCCCCGCCCAACTCGAGGCGTGGCGCATACTGGCGCAGCACCGCCTCGCGCAGCAGCGCATGCTTCGGCGCCTTGAGGCCCGGGTCGCTTGCCACAAGTTTGAACGCGTCCTCGCGCGCCTCGGCCAGAAGCTCGGTGTCCGCGAAGTCGTAGCATTTGAACTCCGGCATGCCGCTCTGCTGCGTGCCGAAGAACTGCCCGGGCCCCCTGATGCGCAGGTCGGCCTCGGCGATCCTGAACCCGTCGCAGGTATCCGTCAGCACCTCCAGACGCTCCGCCGCCTCCTGCGTTGTGGGCTTCGCCAGCAGGAAGCACCTGCCCCGGTGCTCGCCCCGGCCGATGCGGCCCCGGAGCTGGTGGAGCTGCGCGAGACCCAGCCGCTCGGCGTGCTGGATGATCATCACCGTCGCCTCCGGCACGTCGATCCCCACCTCCACCACTGTCGTGGCCACCATGACGCGGCACTCGCCCGTGCGGAACGCCTCCATGGCCCGGCGCTTCCGCTCTGCCGACATCTGCCCGTGCAGCAGGCAGCACCGAACGCCGCTGAAGATGCCTGCGCCGAGTTCCTCGAAGCCCTCGGTGGCGCTCTGGAGGTCGACCTTCTCGCTCTCCTCCACCAGCGGGTAGATCACGAAGGCGCGCCGCCCGGCCTCCAACTCCCCGAGGGCCGCCCGGAACGCGCCCTTCCACTTTCGCGGCGGCAGCAGCTCGGTCTCCACCCCCGCGCGGCCCGGCGGCATCTCGTCGATCACGCTGATGTCCATGTCGCCGAAGCACGCCAGCGCGAGCGTGCGGGGAATGGGCGTGGCCGTCATGATCAGGCAGTCGGGGCTCGGGCCCTTCCCCTTCAGGGCGAGGCGCTGGCGCACGCCGAACCGGTGCTGCTCGTCGATGACCAGCAGGGCGAGATTGCGGAACTCGACGTCCCCCTGGATGAGCGCGTGCGTGCCGACCACGAGGTCGACCTCGCCGTCGGCGATGCGGCGCAGGTTCTCCGCGCGCTCGGCGCCCGTCGTGCTCCGGCTCAGCAGCATCGTCCTCACCCGCGCCCGCTCGAGGACGGACTGAAGCGTCAGGTAGTGCTGCTCGGCCAGCACCTCCGTCGGCGCCATCAGGGCCACCTGGTAGCCCTTGCTGCCCTCGGCCAGCGCGCCCAGCAGCGCGTAGAGCGCCACGACGGTCTTGCCGCACCCGACGTCGCCCTGGAGCAGGCGGTTCATGGGCCGGTCCGCGCGCATGTCCGCCGCCAGCTCCCCGATCACGCGGTCCTGCGCCGCCGTGAACGTGAATGGAAACAGCCGCCGGATGCGCCGGTCCACGTTCGGCCCGAGCCGGAACGCGATCCCCGGCGTGTGCCGCACCATCGTGCGCCGGATAGCGCACGCGCTCTGGAACACGAGCAGCTCCTCGTAGCTCAGCCGCCGCCGCGCCCGGTCGGTCCCGTCCCTCTCCTGGGGATAGTGCGCGTGCCGGAGCGCGTCGCCGATGGCCGGAAATCCCTTCTCCACCCGGAAGCGCTCCGGGAACAGGTCGGGCACCTGATACGCGCCCACCTCCAGCGCCGCCCGGGTGACCTTGCGCATCATGTTCTGCGAGATGCCCTCGGTGAGCGGATAGATCGGCAGGATCTGGCCGAAATCCTCCGACTCCTCCGGCCCCACCCCGACCTCGCACGTGGGCACCGCCATCTGCACCTTACCGTCGTAGAAGCCCGCCTCTCCGTAGGCCGTCAGCGCCTTCCCGACGGGAAAACTGTTCTGCCAAGCGGACCGCGCGTTGAACCACACCAGCCGCAGCGCGCCGGTGTCGTCGGTTATGGTGACGGTCAGAACCCCCGGGCCACCGCGCCCTCGGCGCCCCCAGCGCCCCCCGCGCCCCGGGCGGAAACCCACGGAGCTGATCTCGCCCGCCACCACGGCCTTCTGGCCCACCTTCAGGTCGCGAATCCGGACCAGATTCCGGCGGTCCTCGTAGCTGCGCGGCAGGTGGTAGAGCACGTCGCGGACGGTGCTGAGTCCGAGCTTCGACAGCACCTCCGCACGGTGCGGCCCCACGCCCTTCAGGTACCGCACCTCGCGGTCCAGCACGGACAGCGCTCCTTCGTAAGCGGCCATATCCATCTCACCAGTTTGCGCCCGGCAGCAGCTCTCGCGACAGTATATCATGGTCCGCCGCAAGGCGCCGCATCCCGGCGGGGACCGCGTCCCGGCGTCGTCACCCTCAGCCTTGGCCGTCTGCCGTTGCCGTCGCCGTTGCCCTTGCCGTTGCCGTTGCCCTCAGTCTTGCCGTTCGCCGTCTGCCTCCTTTCGTTTCCTTCTGCCTTCCTCATAATCCTTTCCGTTCGCCGTCAGCACCCAGCAGTTGCCGTCGCCGTCGTCGCCGTTGCCGTTACCCAACGTCTCAGCCTTGGCCGTTTGCCGTCTTCCTGCCTTCCTCCCTTCCTGCCTTCCTCATAATCCTTTCCGTTCGCCGTGCAGATGCACCGGGGCGGCCAGCCGGTTAGAATCAGCGGGTGCTCACTGGAACCTGACCCTGCAAGGAGGAGACGGAAGATGGGTGCGAAGAAGCTCGTGATCCTGCTCGGAAGCCCGCGCAAGAAGGGCAACAGCGCCATCCTGGCCTCACGCGTCGCCGCCGGTGCGCGGGCGGCCGGGGCGAAGGTCGAATCGTTCTACCTGCACGGCATGGACATCCGCCCGTGCTCGGCCTGCGAGGGCTGCCGCGGCAGCGTGGCCGACCGGTGCGTGGTCGAGGACGACATGCAGGCGATCTATCCGAAGCTCTGCACGGCCGACTCCATCCTGATCGCCAGCCCCGTCTACTGGTTCACGGTCTCGGCGCAGACCAAGATATTCATGGACCGCTGCTACGCCCTGGGCGGCGCGGAAGGGAACGAGCTGGCCGGCAAGCGGATCGGCATCGTGCTGACCTACGCCGACCCCGACCCGTTCACCTCGGGCGCGGTGAATGCGCTCCGCACGTTCCAGGACGGCTACAACTACATCGGCGCGCGCATCGAGGGCATGGTCTACGGCAGCGCCTATGAAGCCGGCGAGATCAGGGAGAACCGCGAGGTCATGAAGAAAGCCTACGCGCTTGGCAAGAAGCTCGCGTGAGCGCCATGGCGCTTTCTTTGCGGGGCCGGGCCGCACGCGGATACTCGGCGCGAACTTCCAGAGGCTGCTGGGAATGAGGAAGCGGCGGTAGGGGCACGACATGTCGTGCCCGCGCAGAGTCCACTATGATAGCCGCTGCACGGCAGTCCGTCGGCTTGAGTGTTGTGGAGCGGTTGGAGCGATGAGGAAGCTGTGTATGACCGACAGGTCGGCCGTCAAAACGGTATAGTCTATCAAGCGCCGGAGGTCCTACGCGCTACGCCTGTCCTCGTCCTTGTCACTGACCCCTTCCCCGAGAATTGATCCAGGAGTTGTGAGAGAATCCATACGGCAATAGTCCGGAAAGGATTCTCAGATGAAGAAACGGCATAGTGCAGAGCAGGTAGTGGTGAAGCTGCGT
>CAZXDF010000198.1:0-2633 GCA_964639345.1 uncultured candidatus Brocadiaceae bacterium
CCCGGGATCGAGCGGCAGGCCCAGACGGTGGACGGTGAGCACGTCGCCGCGATCCCCCTGGAGCGGATTGACAAGGGTTCCGTCGGCCATCTTACATCGCCCGCGGTCCCCATCAAGCAGGGCCGGGCCTACACGCTCTCCGTCCATGCGTGCAGCGCTACGCCGTCTACCACGCTCGAGTTGGCCTTCTGGACGCGACCGCTGGACTGGACCGGACAGCCGGACGCGCTGAGCCACCCACTGCCGATGACCAGGACGTGGCAGCGCCTGAGCTTTACGTTCGTCACCGATCAACTCGTCGACTGCGGCGTGGTCGACCTCGTCGCAAGGTCCTTCTGGGGGGGCACGGTGCTGGTGGATGCCGTCCAACTGGAAGAGGGCCCAGCCGCGACGGATTTCGAGACGCGCTTTCCCGTTGAGGCCTCCCTGGCGGACAGGCGCAGGCCGGGGATGCTTCATTTCATGGGCGAGCCGCTCCAACTCTACCTCACCACCTATAATCATGCGGACGAGCCCGGCGCCGGCGGCATGAAGCTGAGGATCGAGAGACTGCTGGACGGCGTCGAGGTCTTCACGCACACGATTGCCGACCCCGTCCCGCCCGGCCGGCGCGAGCAGAAGCTCGGGCTGGACTTCCCCCTGGTGGGCGAGTTCCGCGCCACGCTCCGATCCGCCGACGATGAGGAGATCGGCGTCGACGACTACATTTTCGTCGTGCACCCGGTAATGGACGAGGACTTCCAGGGCGTGCTTTACAGCCGTGAAGGCAAGATCGGCAAGCTCCCGGCCGAGCGCGTGTGGCTGCCGTGGGAGAACAAGCAGAACTGGCATGCCGGCGCGCCGCAGGGCCTCACCGTTACTGGCGACAACATGGTTTACGTGCCGCTGAGCGAGAGTCAGATGGCCCGCACACCCGACGGAGGGCGCACCTGGGACATCCTCGACCCCGGCAGGGGTGTGGCGACCGTGCTGCGCGACGGCACGTTCATTGCCCCGGCCTACGAGGAGGACAAGAAGGCGCTGATCCTCTATGGCTCCCGCGACGAGGGGAAGACCTGGGAGCGTGCGATCGAGACCCCCTGCGCCATGGGCCCTCTGGCCGGTCCGATCACCGAGCTGGCCGACGGCGGCCTGATCGTGCCCGTCGGACCTACCGGCGACGGCGTCCTCGGGCGTGCTATTTACGTCCACCGTTCGAGCGACGGCGGGCGGACTTGGTCCGAGGGCTATCCGATCTGCCCCAGGGCCGAGCCGCAGATCATAGAGCTCGGGCCTGGCCGGCTTCTGGCGGTGGTCCGCGACAACACGCGCGTGCCGACCGAGGACTGGCAGCGCTGCTTCAAGAACGAGATGGCCTGGCGCTACTGGCAGCGCATGTTCAGGCTCGCGGACCTGGGCTCTTACGTCAAGCGCCTGCTCCTGGCCGAATCCGACGATGGCGGGGTCACGTGGACGAACGTGCACCCGGGCACGTTCCTGCTGGGTGAGATGCACGGCGGCGCGGTGGCGCTGCCGGACGATCGGGTCGTGCTGCACTACACGCACCGCTGCCCGCCCCTTCGCGGGGGCGAGCGCGCCAAGGTCAGCCGCGACGGCGGCCGCACGTGGGAAGATGAGCTTTACTACCTCAATGCCACGCGCGCTTACCCCGGCTATTCGGGCGCATGCGTCCTACCGCCGCATCTGGCCGACGGCAAGCCGGGGATGATCCTGACGGTGGTGGGAGAGCGATCCGAGGGCAACTGGGGCGGCGGCTCCGGGCCCCCAACCTCCGAGGGAATCGAGTTTCCGCCTCGCATGCAGGCGATCCGCTGGCAGCCGCTGGACTAGTGCTTTGTCAAGTCAGACATGATGGGTCGAGGAGTTCCGCTCACCCGGGGTAGCGGAGGCGTCTCGCCTCCGTCGCCGCCGAGGACGGCGGCGCTACCCATGGGGGTGTGGCAGTCGCACCTGTCAAAGCAAGGCTGACAGAGCACTAATACTCTACGCCGCTTGGTATTGCGGGTATAGCCGGTTGAGTTTGATCCTGGCATCGTCCGGGCTGAAGCGCCAGTCTACGCGCCGGAGGTCACCCTGTTTCGGCGGGCGGCGTGAGCTTCCATCGGATGGCGCAAAGGTCCGACCGGCCGAACCAATGGCGCGAACGGCCAATGGTATCCGTGGCTTCGCTCGTCGCGCCGACCGTCACGATGGTCCCGTCGTCGAGTTCCACGCTCTGGCTGAACCCGCTCTGGCCCCTGCCGTAGTACAGGAAATACGCCTCGTCCTCCCACGTCCGGCCCTCGTCGCGGCTGACCCTCGCCCGCCCGCACGGCGTCCCTGGAGAATAGCGGTGATCGTGCGTCACCACCACGCTACCGTCACTCAGCCCGAGCGCGCCGCCGTGACATTGCCCGTGAACATTCGCCATTGGCCGCAGGTTGCGCCACGTTCGCCCCTCATCGTTTGAATCGGCCAGGAACACCGCCTTGTAGTGCGCCCATCCGTCGCGGCTGAACAGCGGCCATTGCGGCACGACCGCCCCATGATAGCGGATGCACGCCAGCAGCTTCCCCGACGCCATCCGCGATATGCTGGTCTCGTAGCAGTTCCCGCCCAGAAAACCGGGCCCGGTGTTATACCCCGTCGGCCCG
>CAZXDF010000199.1:0-11872 GCA_964639345.1 uncultured candidatus Brocadiaceae bacterium
TGGCCCGGCTCATTCGGGCTATGATTGCGCCGAAGGCTGTGCCCAGCGCGATGGCCGGACCTATGGTCATCTGGAGGTTGGGAATGGGGTCGGTCCACAGGTAAGCGATCTCCAGCGGCGGCCTCCAAGAGAAGAACGTAATAGTAATCAGCAGCATTGTGAGGGCCAGCCAGAAGTTGGGGATTGCCATGAAAAGCGTGACTAACAACCGTAGCACGTAGTCTAGGAGGGAGTTGCGTCTCATGGCCGATATGATGCCCACCGGCAGGCCTATCAGCCAGGCTATGACGGTCGACATCAACGCTATCTGAAGGGTGATGGGGCCGCGGCGGAACACGAGGTTTCTGATAGGGTCCTGCTTCCGCCAGAAGGAGAAGCCCAGGTCTCCCCTCAGTACGTCCGCCATCCAGTCGAGGTACTGGATGGCCAATGGTCGGTCCAGTCCCAGGGAGTGACGGACCTCCATCAGCTCCTTGTCACTAAGGATGTACAGCTCCCCCTCCCCACCTACACTGCTGAGCGGGTCACCGGGGATCACTCGCATGGCGAGGAAGATAAGCACGGTAACGCCGATCAGCGCCGGTACCGCCAGAAGGATCCTGCGGAGAATATAGTACTGCATAGTCGCGTTGCGTCAGGTGCGCCGAGAGAAGAAGGGGCCAGCCAAGGTACCAGAGAGATACCGCCGACCGGCCCCTACTTCAGGGGGTCACATGATCGGGTTGCGCTACTTGTCCAGCCAGACCGTCTCGAACCTCATCCAGCCCTTCCGTCCCCGGTCCTCTATGGCGATCCCTTTGACGTACCTCCACCCCATGGGTATGGTCTCGTTGCCGCCGCGCGCCAACATGGGGACATCCTTGTCCAGCTGGTCCATCATCTGGTTGGCGAGCTGCTGCCTCTTGGCAGGATCCAGCTCATTCAGCAGCCCGTCCAGAATCTTGTCCGTCTCCGGGCTGCAGTAGTTCCCGTAGTTGTTACCGCCGTCGCACCTGAAAGTGCTGTTCCACGACGGCGTGGGGTCAAAGGTCACGCTCGTCGGGCCGAAGTCCATCATGTCCCAGTTCCCCGCGGCCAGCCTGTCTCCTTCCAACGCCCGCTCTATGACCTCAATCTCCACGTCTATGTTGAGGACGTCCTTGAGCGACGCGGCGATAAAGGGGGCCTGGACCTCTGCGCTGGCCGGAGGGTTTGTGGAGGTGAGGGTTATCTTGAAACCGTCGGGATAGCCAGCCTCGGCCATGAGCGCCTTGGCTGTAGCCAGGTCCGCCTCCGAGGGCTTGCGCCACCCTGGAATGTCTGCGTACTCCTCTGGGGGCTGAGCGTAGGGGCTGACCGAGAACTGCCACCGACCTACATAAAAGGGAATCACCAGTGGAGTCATAATGTCACTCCACGTATACTTGTCGACCGCCAGGAACATGGCCCTCCGCACTCGAACATCGTCGAGGGGCTTTCGACTCTGCTGTAACACGAACCCGCCGAAGCCCAGGTTCGGCGGGTTGCCGACCCTGAACTTGTTCGGTTGCCTTGCCGCCTCGTTCCAGGTTTCCAAGTTTCCGTTCCATGTGAAGTCGGTCACCCCCGTCAGCACCGCCGCTCCCCTGTCAGGCCAGGACGGTATGTGGAACTGCTTGACCTGGTCGACGAAGGGCAGAGCGGGGTTCCAGTAGTTGGGATTGGGCTCCCACACCCACAGCTCGCCCGGCTGGTGCTCTTTCGACATGAAAGGCCCCGTTCCCGTCGTCAGCTCGCCGCGCAGGTCCTGGTTGTTGGCGTCGAGCGCGTGCTTGGGGTATATGACCGCGGGGCCGAAGTTGGGGTCGGCGCCGACGAGCTCGATGAACCACGGTGTCGGCCGCTTCAGATTCATGACTATCGTCAGGTCGTCGGGCGCCTCGACGCTCTCCAGCGGCTCAAACATACTCGTCATCTGCCCGACGGATATGTTGTCGGGAGGATAGAGAATGCGGTTATAGGTCGCCAGCACGTCCGCGGACGTAAAGGGCTTGCCGTCCTGCCACTTTACGCCCCCTCGCAAGGGGAAGGTATACGCCTTGCCATCGGCCGACAGGCTCCATGTCGCCGCCAGGTCTGGGATGAAGGACCTGTAGCCGTCTTCGGCGTTGAAGTACATCAGGTTGTTGTAGAAGTTGGTCATGCCGCCGTAGGCCGGGGCCCGCTGGTGCATGTCGAAGTGGGGGACTCCGATGGGCCACCCGGTCCTCACGATGCCGCCGTACTTGGGGTCCTTCTCGGGCGGCCGCTGCAGTCCCGTCACATGGACCGGCAGCTCCTTGACCGTTACCTCCTTCTCAACCTCCACCACCACCACCTTCTCCTCCACTACAACCTTCGGTACCTCCTTGACTACCTCGACCTCTTTCACCACCTCGATCGGTACCTCTTTGACGACCTCCTTCACCACCTCTTTCTCCACCTCCACAATCTTCTCCACCTCCACAGGCACCTCTTTCACCACCTCCTTCTCCACCACCCTATCAACAGGTACCTCCTTAACGACCTCCTCTGTGCACGCAGCAGCGAGCACCAAGAGCGTGGCCGCTCCGGCCAACCACGCGGCCCACCGGAATCCAAGAGCCTTACGCATTTTGTCGCCTCCTTGCTGCAAGTCGAGATAAACCGTAATGTCCTTACTCGCCGGGACTCTCCCAGCGTCGCGCCGGATTGTTTTTAGCATTGGGCTGTTACAGGAGCGTTACAGACAGTCCCACCCGGCGGCGTCCCGCAAGGATACAGGGGTGGGTCTGTCGTTACCGGAGGAACGCGTGGCCGAACAGGTGTCGAAGCTGGCCCACTTGCTCGGCGGAGTCTCCGGCGGGACCGACGCTACCTTAATCCTGCTCCAGGCCAACCTTGGAATCCTTCACCGGGAACTCTCGCCCGTGTCCGTTTACAGGCCGACGTCGAGGAGGGAGAGCGGGGACTCCAGCAGGCGTTTGACCTCGGTGATGAACCGCGCGCCCTCGGCGCCGTCTACTATGCGGTGGTCGGCCGAAAGGGTGGCGGTCATCATCTCGGCGACGGCCAGGTCGTCGTCTACGACAACGGGCCTCCTGGCCACGGACCCAACTGCGAGGATCGCCGACTGCGGAGGTTGGATTATCGCGGAGAAGCTGGTGACGTCGAACATCCCCATGTTGCTGACGGCGAAGGTGCCACCCGAGTACTCTCGTGGATGCAGCGTCCCACTCCTGGCCCGGTCCGCCAGGTCCTTGCTGGCGACGGCCAGCTCCTTCAGCGACTTGCCCGCGCAGTCCATGATGGCAGGCATGATGAGACCTTCCTCTTCCGCGATAGCGACACCGATGTTGATCTCCTCATTCATGTGGATGCTGTCGTCCTGGAAGACCGCATTGAACTTGGGATGCTGTTTGAGTGCCTCCACGCAGGCCTTGATCACCAGATCGTTGACCGTCACACGCACGCCCTGCGGGTCGAGGGCCTCGTTCAGCTGGCGGCGTAGCTCCATGGTCCTGGTCATGTCGATGTCGCACGTCACGTAGAAGTGGGGCTTTTCGGTCTTGCTACGGACGGTGACGCGGGCGATCTGCTGTCGCATTCGCGACAGAGGCGCTGACTCCGACGTGTCCGACGTTTCGGGGGCGGGCAACCGGTCTCCAGCCGTTTGACCGGAGGGGCCAATTCCGATATAATCAGGTTACGCGTCGGGTGCTGCAGAAGCATTCACTTGGAATCTGACAACCGGGCCGGCCATGAGCGTGAGCCCATGTGATATTGCCAAGAAGTTGGTCCACATCCAGGGCAGGCTTCGCAACGACCTCCTGAAAGAGCTCCAGTGCCACGAAGACGATCTGGATGACTCCTTCGATCCGTACGCCTATTCGTCCCTCGTCCACGAGATCAAAGAGAAGTATCTCAGCCGCCTGTACGTGATTCAGGCCCTCCTCCAGGAACTGGCCCACCTCAACCAGGGCCGCCGCAATCGGACCGTCCGAGTCCTGAGCGTTCGGGCTGGGGACAGCGAGGCGCTGGTCGAGTTGGTCAACGAGAAGCTCGCCGGCCTCAACGGCGCCAAGATCATGGACGTGAAGTTCCTCCAGAGCAAGGACGCAGACGACTGGGTGGCCGTCATCTCATTCGTCGCCAACCCCTTCAGCGGGGCCAAGGACGAGACGGCTGCCTGGATGTAGCCGGGGGCCCTCGACCGCTCGCTTTTCCCGACCTGCTCCTTGCGCGCAGCCCCCCCGCCGTAACCTACAAGTCGATCCAGAATCGCAACGTAGGCCGGCCCTGACGATTGAGGCCTTCGCTGGCAAGCCTGCCTCCGTTCTTCTCAATGATGCGCGCCGATGCCGCGTTGGTGGGGGCGCAAGTGATGAGCACGCGGCGCAGGCCCAACTCCTCTGCCTTCTGCAGCGTAAGCGCAAGGAGCCTTGTGCCATATCCCTTCCCCCTGGCCGAAGGCCGTACCGCGTAGCCTATGTGTCCCCCACAGTCTTCCAGCGCCGGCGTGAGCCTGTGCCGCAGACTGCTCTCGCCGACTATGGAGCCATCCCGACAGACGAGCCAGAACGTGTCGCATGGAACGTAGCCGTTGGGAAGGCCGCAGCCCTCGGACTCGTCCCGCAGTCTCTTTACGTACGCCGAGAAATCCTCGGGAGAGGCGAAGGGCTCGCCAGCGGCTTCGAAGTCGGCGGCATACGCTCTGAACCGCTCCTCCCACTCGGCCGCCGGCTCAATCAGCACAGGATCCTCGCTCGCCATATCGGCCTCCACGCAGTGGTTGCCAGCCTCACGCCGAGGCGCCGCCTCACTCGCCCGCCTCACTCCGCGCCAAGGCGCTCTTCGAGGGCCTGGATGAGTCGGCGGCTGCACAGCTCAGCAGCCTTTACCCTGGAGTGCTCGACAGCCATGGACGCGTTGTCCAGGAAGGCTTCCCTTCCGGTGGCCGCTACGGTCAAGACGGTGCGCTCGCCGGGCAGGCTCGGGTCGACCACACGGACAAGCACCTCCGTGTGGGCGAAGTAGAGCACGCCATGCTTCGTCTGCGCCCTTTCCACCATGCGGGACGACGCCTTGCCGACGGCAACCAGCAGGAACCCCCTGCCCTCCAGCTCGCGGCGCAGCCCGGCAAAGGCACGCACCACGTCCTCCTCGGGCGCATCCCCCGCTGCATGAAACAGCGCCGCCCGCTCCTGAACCGTGTCGGGGTCAACCAGGGTGAACTCCGCCGCGCGGAGCGCTTCGACCAACCCGGCCCGCACGGTGTGTGTGCCGGCCGGCTCGCCCTCGGCGGCCCTCTCGTCCACGAAGAGGGCCAGATGGGTGTTGCGCTTCGTGCGGCCGACGAAATGGAAGCTTACGCTGGGAACCTGGATGTCTGCGAGATCCAAACCGCCGGCCAGCTCAGCCAGGTCCAGCGCGCACTCGATCCTTCCAAGGGCCTGGTCCGAACGCGCAGCCTCCTCCACCGTGCAGGCGGCCTGGCCGTCCGCGCCCGTCTCAATGCGCTCCGTCAGGCGCCCCTCCCCTGCCGCGAAGCTGAACCGGAGCGGCGCCCCGGGGACCGGCCGCTTCTCAGTGCCCGCCGTAAGCGCGACCACCAGCGGCTCCCTCAGCGCTACGCCCGTGGCCGACCATTGGTTGTCCCCGCTGACCCTGTGCAGCGCGAGCCCCCCGACCAGCTCCGCCAGTCCGGCCTGCGCAAGGGGCAGGAGTCCCTCCGGGTCCAGGCCGACCGTCTCCGCCGTGCGCTCGGGGTCAACGGCAATGGCCGCGAGTTGCCATTTGACGGCCTGCTGCAGTCCGGCCAGGGCCTCGAAGTAGTGACGCGCGGCCGTAAGGTGATTGTCCGCCTTGTGGTGATTGCGCGCGGACTCCAAGCGTTCCCCGGCATCCTTCAGGGCGTTCCTCGCCCGCAGCCGCCACGTATCGGCCGCCACGCGGCGGTCAACCGCCACCATGACGTAGTAGGTGTCGGTGACCATGTCGTACCACGTTCCAGCAGCCCTGTCGGCGGTCAACGTCCCCTTCTGGAGGCCGAGATCCGTCGGCCGTAGGGCGAGCAGGTTCCGCGCCATGCCGCTGTCCGGACGCACAGCGATGAGGGCCACGCGCTCGGTCGCCATACGCCCGCCAATCTGCCGCGCAAGTTCGGCCCGGGAGTTTTGCCCGGCGGCGGCCCTGCTCTCCCCGACACCGGTCGCCGTCACAAAGCGGGAATCGGGATATCTCTTGTGGCGTCCCAGCACGAGCCATTCCGGCGGAGGGTCTTCCGCGTCGTCTTCAGGCGGGGGCAGGTCCGTATCCGGCGGCTCTTCCGGCTCGGGAGCCTCCTGCGACACCACCGCCTTGAGCCTCTCGTTCAGCAGCCGGGTCAGGCGCGCCTGCACCTCATCTTCCGTGCCGGCCCCGAAGGGGCCGGCACGAGTCAGGCCGGTGCGGAACGCCTCCAGGAGTCTGTCGTTGACGAAGCTCACAGGCACGCGGTAGAGAACGTGGATAGCCCCGGTTTGGGGGTCGCGCCACGTGTCATGCCGCAGTCTCTGGCGCAGAATGGCGTTCGAGGTCTCGGCGCCCATGGCAGCCACGAAATCCTGAGCGGCTGCGGAATCGGGATCCACACCCGCCCCCGGCGCGTGGAGAAACTCCGCCAGGACGTTCGTGACATAGTCGGCGCCCGCATCGCCAAGCTCGGCCCTGGCAACGTGCTCGGCGCGCCGCGTCAGCGTCTCCTCGTCGCCGGGCGGCGCGGCGGCGCCCATGGCTGATACGAACTTCCCCGGCTGAGCGATCAACTCCGGCTGCGTGCGCCACAGCAGTCCCTCAGGCGCCGGGCGTTCCGTCCTCAGGCAGCCCCACGTCGCCGCGAAAACCGCTACACATACCAGGGTCCGCGCCATTCGCATTCGATCCCTCCCGGCAGTCCGCCACCATTCCCGCACGCGCACGCCCGAATGTTAGTGCCTCCGCGCCCCCGGGGTCAAGCCACCGTAGCGCCGGCGAGTCTCTCAGCAACGCTGCGTCCCGTCGACGGCCCTCAGCTCATGCAAACGCTCTGTGCCGGGGGCCGCGCCTTTGATCTCGGCCAGCACTCCCCTGGCCTCACCGCAGGCGTTGCGGCAGGGACAGAACTCGGCGCAGGACTGCCGCCCGTTGGCGGCAGGGAGAGGGAAGAATTCGCCCGCCGCAATGCCCTCGGCAATGAGGCGAATGGCACGCTGCAGCTCGCCCAGCCCTTCCGCCCGAAGCGCCTCCAGAGTGAACTCGTCCACCAGCTTCCGCTCGCGTACGTACAGATAGCGGGCCCGGCCCTCGCGGGCGTTCTTGATCTCGGCCGCCGCCAGCAGGTATAGGGGCAGTTGCAACTGCCGCCCCCCCGCCAGGGAGTTCGCCTTGCCCCTCGCCCGACCCGTCTTGTAGTCGATCACCTGGATCGCGCCTTCGCCCAGTTCGTCCACGCGGTCGATGCGGCCCCGAACGCTGATGACGAGTTCCGGCGAGATGCGAAGGCGGCATGGACCGTGCTCCCCGCGCAACCCGAAGGAAAGCTCGAAGTCCGTCGGCACAGCATCGCCGTTGGCCGTTCGCTCGGCCTCGATCAGGCCTCGCAGCTCAGTCAGCATCCTCTCGCGCTCCGCCGCCCAGAGGGCCGGCCGCGCGTCGGCGTAGGCCGCGCCGTGGCGATCCACGGCCTCCGCTGCGCCGGCCATGGCCGTCTCGATGGCGCCGGCGTCGAGTTCGCCCAGCTTCCGCCCCTTGAGGGCCGCCCGATATGTCTGACACAGGACGCTGTGCATCAGTTGCCCCCGCTCTGATGGCGTCACGTCCAGCTCGTCCATCGGCTTCTCGAACTCTTCCACTTCCAGCACGTAGCGCATGAAGTAATGGAACGGGCACTTGGCGTAGGTCTCGAGCCTGCTCGGGCTGAGCGGCGAGTCAAGGCGCGCGTACTTCTCCCTGAGCAGCGCCAACAGGTCGGGCGCCGAGAGCTTGCCGTCATAGGGACCGAAAGCATCCAGCCCCCACCGGCACTGCTCCATCTGCGTGGCCCGGCGGAAGGCGTCGCTCAGGGCCGAGGTGTAGCCGACCGCGAGTTCCCTGTCGGGCGTGCTGGCGAAGACGGACAGATCGTAATCCCCCAGGTCCACGGCCGCCTCCTGCGCCGCGGCGGGGCCGACACGCACGCGTCGGACAAGCCCTTCGAGCGTGCCCTCCTCGATCTCGCTCGCCTCGACCGGGCGCCCGCACACGGCCTCGCACACCTCATGCACGAAGCGCGAAAAGATGCGTGGCCTGCCCGTGTGCTGCTCCACACGCGGGTAGAGCAGCACCAGGCGGCGGCGCGCACTCCCCAGGGCCACTCGGAACAGGTACCGCTCCTCCAGCGGCCGTCGGCGCGCTACGGGAAGCCGGCCGCATCCGAGCCGCTCGCACTTGCTGGTAAGGACTTCCCGGTCGCGGTCGCTCAAGATAGGATCGGCGGCCCCCCGCCGGGGGAAGCTCCTCTCGATGAGACGCGGCAGGAGAACCACGTCGTGCGTGGTGCCCCGCGAGGCCATGATGCCGCACAGGGTGACGGGGCTGCGCCCGAACTCGCCGGCCCGAAGGCCTGCTTCGTCCAGCAATCGCCCCAGAAGCCTCGCCACGCGGTCGGGCGTCGGCGCAATGCCCGCGAGGTCAAGTCGGCCCAGGGCATCCACTGTCCTGAGCACCTCCCTGCGACCGGCGTCTGCCGGGTGGGTGTACCGGGTCGTCAGGTCTGCCAGCCCCCGCGCCGTCCCCGACCACGTGCCGGCGGCCGTGAGCGACCTGACGGCCTGAAAGAACTCGTCCAGCACCCCGCGCGCCAGCCGGCACTGCTCGGCCTCGAGGCGCAACGCCGCGGCCTCGGGCGGGTGGTCCGAACGCCCCGCCTCGGCCAGGAGCGAACCGGCCAGATTGCCCAGCCGCGCCGTCCACTCGTCCCACCCACGCACGATGCCCGCCCGGCGGCTCAGGCCGTCCAGCGCCGTTGGGCTCAGGCCCTCGGGCCACGGCAGTTCGGCATCGCTCAGCAAGGCAATGACGTTCGAGCGCTCCGCCTTGCTCGCCGCCAGTTCCACCAGTCCCAAAAGAACACGCCCGGGAATCGTGCGGGACAGGGACGTCCCTTCGTGCACATAAGTGGGGAACCCTGCTCGGTCGAGCGACTCTTTGACCTCCCCGGCGACATCGGGCGGCCACCGGCAAAGAACGGCAGCGGTCGGCACCTGCGACCTGGCGGCCTCGCCGTAGAGGCGCAGCAGTTCGCGGGCCATCTGCTCTGCCTCGGCCACCTCGCCGGGACAACTCAGCACCTGCACGGACCCGTCGAAGGCCGTCGCCGGGCGCTCGGATACCCGCTCAAGCGCGCCCACCGCTCGCCATGCCGACCTCAACCGGTGCAGGTCGCCCGGAACACCTTCCTCCTGCCCCAGGCAGTCCACGCGCTCGACTCCAAGCAGCGACTTCAGCCATTCGAGGGTGGGAGCGGCGTACTCGAATCCAGGCGCCGGCTTGCCGCCTTCCTCGTGCCAGAGCAGAAAGGCCTGTGCGACATCGGCGGGCCCCAGGACTGCGGCAACCAGGCGCTGCTGAAGGGGCGTCAGGTCATAGAAACCGTAGAGGAAAACCACGTGCGGCCCAGGAGATTCAGGGCAGCATGTCGCCCGGCGGAGCAGGTCCTCGTCATCGAACAGGCGGGCATCGCGCTTGAACTCCTGGAACTCGCGCCAGAGCGCCGCCAGCTCCGCAAGCCTCCCGTCCCCGTGGGCTTCATCCGAGGTCAGCTCCCCGGCGGCTCTCTCCAGGGCACTCGGCGTCCAAAGGCTGTTGGCCAGCAGCCGGATGGCCCGCACCACGGCACCCGTGCTGCCGGGAAACCCGCGCACGGCCGCGAAGCCGGCCCCGTCGTCCATGGCGGCCAGTGCGCGTTCGACAACCAGCCGCGCCGCTCCCGCCGGCAAAGGCCGCAGGCCCTCCCCCGCCAGTGAAGGCCCCGCCAGTTCCCGGGCGGCATCCCTCAGGGTGAGGAACTCCACCCCTGCCACCCCGCGCGCCCGCGCTCCCGACGACCGCATGAGGTGCAGCGCCATCAGGTTGGTCGGCACGAGCACCCACACGCGGCGGCCCAGGTCGCAGGAGTGGCGGGTCAGCTCCCGGAGGGCATCATCCTGGAGCCTCTGAAAGGACAAGGCGCCCGCTATTCGGGCGGAAACCACAGTCAGGCGTCCCTCCACGAGGGCAGAATCCTTCTGCGCCAAAAAGAACGGGCCACGGAGACCATACTACCCCGGGGCCCGCCCGAAAACCTCTTACACATCCGGCGCCCACACCACGGTGCGCCCGATCGCGTCGCAGCCTACCGCTTCCTCCCTTCCTCGGCGTGCTGCAACTTGCCAAGGAATCTGTAGGCATTGTCGTCGTAGACATCGATGCAGATCAGGCCCATCACGAAGTCGAAGATCTGCGACGGGTCGATCCCCGCGCGGAAGTTGAACCCAGAGTGAAGGATGAAAGGCTCAGGAATGGCGATCTCGAGACTGATGACCTCCCAGTCCTGCCAACCCCTTTGCAGGAACCGCAGGGGGCGGTTCTCGTCGAAGATCAGTTCCTTTGCCGGCCGACGGAACACCGGGTCACGGAGTTCGCGCATGTGCTTGCGCCAGCCGTCCATCTGGTTCTCTTCGGTCTTATAGGCGTTGCCCGTGATTACGTGCTGCTTCACCTTGATGTGGTGCAGCGGCCCCAGTCCGACCTTGGTGCGCACGTCCACCACAGCGCCCGCGGCCCGGCGATCCATTTCCAGGTCGGCGCTGCCCTTGAACAGGGCTCCGAAGTGCAGGAACTCCGTGAATTCGACATACGCCCCGATCGACGGGGGCAGGAACCCTACGGCCTTGCTGCCATCCGCGGTCGGGGCGACGGCCGGAGTGTAGCCCACGCCCAGGATTACGCAGTCCATGGCATCGTCCCGCACGTTCTTCAAGTACCCGCACCCGGACGCGCCCAATAGCCCAATGCCGACCAGAGCCAGAAGCAGGCCCGCTCGAGACCGTCGATACGATGCCACCATTTCCTTACCTCCCAATCCTTGCCGCGTGACCACACCGCCGCCAGGACCAAACGCCCGGCCGAACGACGCACACGTAGAAAGTATTTTAGGCTCCCACGCCCGTGAGTCAAGGGTTTTCACACATCCAGTGTCTATCCTAAACCAGCGACGGGGACAATATCAAACGATTTCTCGCGGAACAGCCCCTTCGGAAGCCCCCACATGCTTGACCGGGCCAGTGCGATTGGCTACAATCGCCGATCCGCCGACGAGCCCTCGCAGTCCCCCGAATCGTCGCTCGCGGGCCCATAGCTCAATGGCAGAGCAGCGGACTCATAATCCGTTGGTTACAGGTTCGAATCCTGTTGGGCCCACCACCGTATCTATCCGCGCAACATTTTGGTTCACAAGGTGTTGCGCTTTCTTCTTGACTGGCGATCATGCGACCGTTAGCATTGAGTGATAGCGCGGTAATGATAGCACGCTGATAGCTGAGGGGAACGAGGCTATGCCTATCGACATCTGGCGGTATGAAGCGCGGAAGCGCTGGTGTGCCGATGTGCCCGCTGAGAATGGGCGGACACGGCTTTATCTGGGCCCTAACGAAGCCAAAGCTCGGGCGAAACTCCATCGATACATGGCAGAGTATTATGAGGCGCTGGGACCAGAGAACACTGATAGCAGGCCTGCTCTTCGAAGGACTGGGAATGATATGTCGCTCGTGGCCTTGGCGGTCAAGTTCCTGAACTGGACCGAGGCCAATCGCGCCAAGGGAACCTGGCACGGCTACAGGGATGGACTGAAATACGTGAC
>CAZXDF010000200.1:0-11580 GCA_964639345.1 uncultured candidatus Brocadiaceae bacterium
GAGAAGGAAGAAGGTTCGCCCGAGAAGGCCACAGGTGAGCCGGACGACAAGCCCGAGGCTCCTCGACCGGGCAAATCCCGGAGAAGAAGCCGGCGCAAAGCGGCGAGAAACACATGAAGACCCCCATCCGACTGGCGGTGCTCCTGTCCGGCAGCGGCCGGACGCTCCAGAACCTTATCGACCGTGAGCGCGACGGCTGCCTGAAGGCCACCGTGGTCAAGGTTATCGGCAGCCTGTCGAAAGCATACGGCCTCACGCGCGCGCGTGACGCTGGCATACCGGCCGAGGTGATTCGCCGCCGGGATTTCCCGGACATCGGGTCGTTCAGCGACGCCATCACGCGCGAGCTCGACGAGTGCCGGGCGGACCTGGTCGTGCTGGCGGGGTTCATGTGCTTCTACCATATCCCCGAGAGATACGCCGGCCGCGTCATTAACATTCATCCCGCGCTGCTGCCATTATTCGGGGGCCAGGGCTTCTACGGCGAACGCGTGCACGCGGCCGTGCTCGAGCGGGGGTGTAAGGTAAGCGGCTGCACGGTGCACTTCGTCGACAACGTCTACGACCACGGCCCCATCATCGTGCAGAAGACCGTGGAGGTGCTTGAGGACGACGACCCGCACGCGCTGGCGGCGCGCGTCTTCGAGAAGGAACTGGAGGCCATGCCCGAAGCGGTCAACCTATTCGCCGAGGGCCGCCTGCAGATCGAGGGCCTTCGCGTGCGCATCCTTCCCCCGCGCGAAAGCCGGTAATCGGCATCAGACGGCAGCCGGCGGGCGATCTGCGTAGGCCACGAGCACATCGCGGCCGGCCTTCACCTTCTCGCCCACCTCTACGCGCGCCTCGGGTCCGTCGGAGAGCGGAACGAACAGTTCGAGGCGGCTTCCGAACTTTATCATCCCGAACCGCTCGCCCTGCGCAAGCGCATCCCCAGGACTCACCGCGCATACGATGCGCCGCGCGACAAGGCCGGCGATCTGGTTCACGAGGACCTTCCGGCCGTCCGGCATTCGGAGCCCGATGAAGTTGTGCTCGTTCTCGGTCATCGAACGCTCGTCGCGGGCGTCGAAGTACTTCCCCGGAAAATGCTGCACCATCTCGACCGTGCCGCCCGCCGGCGCACGGTTGACGTGGCAGCTAAAGACCGACATGAACACCCCGATCCGAAGGGCCCTGCCCTCTAGGAAGACCGGCGCGTCGACCTCCACAATGTCGGCGACCGTGCCGTCGGCCGGGCTGAGCAGCTCCCCAGGCCCCGCCCGGCAGGGGCGTTCGGGATCGCGAAAGAAACTGAGCAGGAACACCCATGCCCCCGCCGGCACGAGGGCCTGCGGCCATAGCACCCACGCGCACACAATCCCCGCCGCCAGGCACAGCAGGCTGCCCAGCACTATCTCGCGCAGGCCGTAGCGGGTAAGGGGAATCCTCATGGCGGGCAGTTTCTCCGAAACCGCTCCGGCATGTCAAGCCATGGCCCCTTACTCTTGCCGGTTTCGCGGGTTCCCTGCTCTTCTTCTCCGTGCTCAGGGCGTGCGCGAGCGTGAAGCGTTGACTTTGCGGGCGCGTTCTGTGTATACATGACCGTGCAGGGTCGCGAGGTGCGGATGAAGCTGTCGGGAGGGCGGAGTAGCGTGAAGACATTCGTGCGCAAATCCTTCTGGGTCCCCTTGGCCATGGCCACGCTGGCGGCGGCGCTGTTGAGCCTGGAGGTCATGGATCGACGGGCCACCCTGGTGGAACTGCGCCGCAGGCAGGCCGAACTCTGGACGGGCGTCCAATCACTCGAGGACCGGAACGCCGCTCTCGAGGCTGAATGCCGCCGCCTGCTGACCAATGCGGGCGTGGAGCGCGTGGCGCGGGATTCGTACGGATTCGCTGCGCCGCGCGAGGTAACCTACCCGTTCGTGGACGCGCATGAGAAACCCGCCCCACCCGTGGCGCTTCCTGCGGCGTGCGACAGATGGGACCCTTGGTTGGGCAAGGGCGAGTTTCCCTGGCGCCTTCCGGCGATGGTATTCGCCGCGAGCGTCCTCTTGCTGGCGGCGCTGGCGTGTCTGGAGGGGACGACGAGGAACGGCGGCGCCCGCCGTCGGCAGCAAGCGTAGCGCCCCCTCCCGCCTGCCGGTGCGCGATGCCTTCAGCGGGCCGGCGCTTGACGTTCCCCCCCCGGCCATGCGACACTCGTTGGGGAGTCGTTCCCTGCCTGAGGTGATGAAACCATGGACGTAAAGAGATACGTGCAAGGCGTGGCGCGCGCCGCGCGCGGGGCCGCTTTCAGCATCGCGGCGGCCACCGCGGCGCAGAAGAACGCCGTCCTGGAGCAGATGGCGCAGAACCTCCACGACTCCAGGGACGAGCTCAAGGAGAAGAATCGCATCGACCTCGAAGCCGGCAGGGAGGCGGGCCTCTCGAGCGCCATGCTGGACCGCCTGGAGCTTACCGACACGGGCATCGACGAGATGGCCGAGGAACTGCGCATGATTGCAGGTCTCACGGACCCCGTGGGGCATATAATCGACGGTTGGGTCCTGCCCAATGGGCTCAAAGTCCAGAAGGTCCGCGTGCCGCTGGGCGTGATCTGCATCATCTACGAGTCCCGGCCCAACGTCACGGCCGACGCCGCGGCCCTTTGCGTAAAGAGCGGGAACGCCGTCATCCTCCGGGGTGGCAAGGAGGCTCTCCAGTCCAACCTGGCCATCTACCGCCAGCTTGCCGCGGCGTGCGAAGCCGAGGGGCTCGACCGCGACGTGGTGCAGCTCGTCGAGACCACCGACCGGGCAGCAGTGACGGAGCTTCTGCACGCCGACGACTGCATTGACGTGGTGATCCCGCGGGGCGGCAAGGGCCTTATCCGCGCCGTCGTCGAGACCTCGACCATCCCCGTAATCAAGCACTACGAGGGCATCTGCCACACATTCGTGGACGCGCGCTGCGACCTGGAGATGGCCCTGAGGGTCTGCGAGAACGCCAAGTGCCAGCGTCCCGGTGTCTGCAACGCCATGGAGACGATGCTGGTGCACGAGGACGTTGCGAAGGCGTTCCTCGGGCGAATGGTGCCCATCCTTCGAGAGAGGGGCGTGGAGCTGCGGGGGTGCGAGCGCACGCGCGAAATCGCGCGCGAGATCGCGCCCGACATGGCCCCCGCTGCCGAGGAGGACTGGCGCACGGAGTACCTCGACATGATCCTCTCGGTCCGCGTGGTCGCAGACGTGAACGAGGCTATCGAGCACATCAACACCTACGGCTCGCACCACAGCGACGCGATACTCACCGACGATCACTCCAACGCCCAGCTCTTCCTTGACCGCGTGGACTCGGCCGCCGTTTACGTGAACGCTTCGACCCGGTTCACCGACGGCGGGCAGTTCGGCCTCGGGTCCGAGATCGGCATCAGCACCAACAAGCTGCACGTCCGCGGCCCGATGGCGCTGGAGGAGCTGACCACGTACAAGTGGACCATCATCGGCAGCGGGCAACTGCGGTCCTGACGGCCCACAGCTCGTTCGCCTCTGCCCCAGGTGCCGACCTGAATCGGGACTTGGCCGCCATCGGCGACGAGCCGAAAGAACCTCCGGTGCGTTCCATGCCTGCTTCCGGTATCATGCCCGCCGGATGCCTTTTCGGGTGCCGGTCTTTTGAGAGGCTAGTCGGACGCATGAGGGTGATCAGCGGCACAGCGCGGGGAACGAAACTCAGGAGCTTGGAGCTTGAGCAATTGCGGCCGATGCTGGACCGGGTGAAGGAGGCGCTGTTCAGCATCATCCGGGACCGGATCGAGGGGGTGCGGGTGCTGGATGCCTTCGGCGGCGTGGGAGCGCTCGGGATCGAGGCCCTGAGCCGCGGGGCGGCCCGATGCGTCTTCGTCGAGCGGGACGCCCGGCTGGTTCGTGTCCTGGAGCAGAACCTGGCGAAATGTCACGTGGCGGACCGGGCGGACGTCATGCGGGGGGATTTCTTCTCGCTGCCCGCACTCTTTGCGCCACAGGGCAGCGTGCCGACACAGCTGGCCTTCTTCGATCCACCCTACGCGATGGTCGAAGACCCCAACCGCCGGGCCGTGCTGTTTGCGGCGATGGAGGAGATCGTGGGCGCGTGGATCGGGGCCGGGGCCCTGATGGTGCTGCATCACGCGCCGATGCCCCACGCGGTATGGCCGACGCGGCGGCTGGAATGCACGGACAGCCGCGTCTACGGGAAGAGCCAGCTCAGTTTCTTCCAAGTCCTCGAGGGCGCGGCCGATGGGGCGCAATGATCCGATGGTGGCAGCGCACGTGCGGGCCCCGGCCAAGGTGAACCTCTACCTGGAGGTGCTCGGGCGACGCCCCGATGGTTATCACGAGATCCGCACCATCATGCAGGCGGTGAGCCTCTATGACGAGCTGAGCTTCACCGTGCGCGAGGACGGCCAAATAACGCTTGAGGCGCAGGGCGAGGGCCTGCCGGGGCCGGATGAGAACCTGGTGGTGCGGGCCGCCCGGCTGCTCAGGGAACGGGCGGGATGCGCGCTGGGCGCGTCGATCGCCCTGCGCAAGGGCATTCCCATCGCAGCGGGCCTGGGCGGGGGCAGCAGCGACTGTGCCGCAGCCCTGCGCACGCTCAACCGGTTGTGGGGGCTGGGCCTGCCGGCCGACGAGTTGGCGCGCCTCGCCGCCGAACTCGGCAGCGACGTGCCGTTCTTCATCCGCGGGGGAACTTCGCTGTGCGAGGGCCGCGGCGAGCGCGTCTGCGGCTTGAACGTGAGCGCAACATTTGATTACCTGTTGGTAATGCCCGGTTTTCCGGTCTCTACCGCCGAGGTATACGGGAGCCTACATGGGGCCTTGACAAGACGGTCGGATGTGACTACGATTGGTATGTTAAGGGGCGCACTGGAAAGTGGCGATGTGGAGCTTCTCAGTGCGAACCTCTACAATGATCTGCAAGGTCCGGCCTTTCTACTCGCTCCCGAGCTGCATCGGATCTGGCGGAGGCTGCAATCCGCCGGCCCGCGGCTGGGGTGTCCGACGTTCATGCTGTCGGGCAGTGGTGGGACACTACTTGGGCCAATCAGGGCTTCGGACCATGCGTGGCGAAGGGCTGTGGATGTGACCGAGGAGTTGGGCGTTCAAGTCTCAGTGGTCCACAGCCTGCCACCTACGCCGTTGGGACGACGAGGGGTCACAAGAGGAGTGGAGGAGGGGCCGTGAACATCACTGAAGTGCGCGTGAAGCTGCTGGGCGGCCGGTCTGACCGCCTTCGGGCGTTCTGCAGTGTTACACTGGATGGCGAGTTCGTCGTGCACGATCTGCGGGTGATCGACGGGCGCAAGGGCCTGTTCGTTGCCATGCCGAGCCGAAAACTGAGCGACAACTGCGTGCGCTGCGGCGGCAAGAACCACCTGAGGGCCAAGTTCTGCACCGATTGCGGGGCGAGGCTGGACGAGAGCCGGGCCCAGAAGGGCCCGCGGCCCCGGGAGAAGTTCCACGTTGACGTGGCGCATCCGATCAATCCGGGCTGCCGGGATGCGATTCAGACTGCAGTTCTGGTGGCATACGAGGAGGAGAGAGGCCGGGCGGAGGCGGGGCTTGCGCCGGAGCATCCATATGAGCCGGACGATTTGATGCATTATGCGGACGAGGACGACGAGCGACGGGATGAGGGTCCGCGCAAAGCATATGAGGCCGAGGGGCCCAGTCCGGTCGAGGAGCCCGAGCTCGAGGAGAAGTTGACGAGCGTTCGCGAAACCGAGGAACCCTACGAGACCCCTCCGCAGGAAGATGCCGAGGAAGGGCCCGAGGAGCAGAAGCAAGAGGAGGCCGAACAGGAGGAGTCCGGCGGATTCGGCGACGGCATCCTGTGAGTTGTCGGCCCTGGGCGGGCCGTCGGCGGGCGTCTGACGTGAAAGGTTTTTCTTGTCGTGGAAGCGCCCCGGTGGGCGCTTCTCTTTTGCTCAAGGAGGACGGATCGCGGCGCGCAGGCGCCGTGGTCCTCCGCAACCTGAGGCGCGTTATAGTCCAAGCTATGGGTACCACTGGAGCACAGATACTGGTTGAGTCGCTGCTGGAAGAGGGCGTCGAGGTCATGTTCGGGATCCCGGGCGGGGTTCTCATTCCATTCTTCGACAAGCTCTACGAGGGGCCGCTTAAGGTCATGCTGACGCGCCACGAGCAGGGGGCGGGCCACATGGCGGACGGTTATGCCCGGGCCAGCGGGAAGGTGGGAGTGTGCATAGCCACCAGCGGGCCGGGCGCCACGAACCTGGTCACGGCCCTGGCCACCGCCTACATCGACAATGTCCCCGTGATAGCCCTCACCGGCCAGGTGAAGACCAATCTGATCGGCAGTGACGCCTTCCAGGAGGCCGATATCACTGGCATCACGCGACCGGTCACGAAACACAACTACCTGGTCAAGGACGTGACCGAGCTGGCCCGGACCGTTCGCGAGGCCTTCCATATTGCCTCGACCGGAAGCCCGGGCCCGGTGCTGATAGATCTGCCGGTCGACGTCACGACGGCCGAGCTCAACGGCCAGGTCGACAGGGAGATGAGGCTGCCGGGGTATAAGCCCTCGGTCAAGGGGCACCCGGGCCAGGTCAAGCGGGCCGCCGATGCGATCAACAACTCCGAACGGCCGGTCATCTACGCCGGCGGAGGAGTCATCATAAGCGGGGCGGCCGACGAGCTGGCGCAGCTGGCCCGCAAGGCCAACGCGCCCGTCGCCACGACCCTCCTGGGCCTGGGCTGCTTCCCCGAGGACGACCCCCTGTCCCTCCACATGCTGGGCATGCACGGGACGGTCTACGCGAACTATGCCGTCACCAACAGCGACCTTATAGTCGCCGTGGGCGCACGGTTCGACGACCGCGTCACGGGCAAGCTGGACGCCTTTGCGCCTCAGGCCTCCATCGTGCACGTGGACGTCGCCCCCGCCTCCATCGGCAAGAACGTGCCGGTGGACGTCCCCGTGGTGGGAGATGCCGCGCACGTGCTGGTGGAGTTGCTCAAGTTCGTCGAGCACCGGCCGCGGGAGGCCTGGATAAAGCAGATCGCGGAGTGGAAGGAGCGACATCCGCTTGAATACGATCGCGAGGCCCCCAGCGTCAAGCCGCAATTCGTCGTCGAAGAGATCCACAGGGTGACGGACGGCAAGGCCATCATAGTCACCGACGTGGGACAGCACCAGATGTGGGCCGCGCAGTACTACACCTACACCCAGCCGCGTTCGCTGCTGAGTTCGGGCGGCCTCGGCACGATGGGATACGGCCTGCCGGCCGGCATCGGCGCCCAGGTCGCAAGGCCTGACAAGGCCGTTTTCGTCATCGCCGGGGACGGCTCGCTGCAGATGAACATCCAGGAACTCAGCACCGCTGTGGGCAACAGGCTGCCGATCAAGATTGCCCTGCTCAACAACGGCTACCTCGGCATGGTGCGCCAGTGGCAGGAGCTGTTCTTCGACCGCCGCTACTCCAGCACGGTCCTGGAGCCGGAGAACCCGGACTTCGTCGGAGTGGCCGAGGCTTACGGAGCCGTGGGCATTCGAGTGGATGACAAGGCCGCCGTCGGAAAGGCCCTCGAGCAGGCGATGGAGGTCACCGACCGGCCGGTGTTGATCGACTTCCGAATAGACCGCGAGGAGAACGTCTTCCCGATGGTGCCGGCAGGCGAGGCCATTGACCGCATGATAAGCGGCATGGCCTGAGGCCGCCGCTACCGGAGCACGCCGGCAGCCCGAAGCGACCGGCCCAGAGGAAACCGTCATGCAAAAGCACATCTTAAGCGCCCTAGTGGAGAACAAGTCGGGCGTGCTGGCCCACCTGTCCGGCCTGTTCAGCGCCCGAGGGTTCAACATCGACAGCCTCGCCGTCGGGGAGACGGAAGACCCGCAGTTCAGCCGCATGACCATCGTAGTGGCGGGCGACGAAGCCATCCTCGAACAGGTGCGCAAACAGATTGCGAAGCTCATCAACGTCGTCAAGGTCCTGGACATGAGCGGCACGCAGCGGGTGGAGCGGGACCTGGCGCTCATCCGCGTCAGCACACCCCCGGACAGACGCGGCCAGGTCCTGGAGCTGGTGAGGCTGTTCCGTGCCAAGGTCATCGACGTCGGGCAGGACGAGGTGGTTATTGAAGCCGTGGGCAGCGAAGAGAAGCTCGAGGGCCTGCTGGACCTGCTGAGGCCCCAGGGAATCATCGAGATGGTCCGCACCGGTCGCATTGCCCTGGCGCGCTCCCCGCGGGCCTGACCGGCGCCTTGACGCGTTCCGTCCCCGGCCACCGCGCGCCCCGCACCCCTACGGCTCGCCTTCGCGTTTCCGCTCCCGTTCCCACTGCCGGATTGCTTCCGGGTAGCGTCTGCGCAGCTCTTCCAGCTTGGCCCGCTGGGCGCTCTTCTCGTAGTGGGGCGCCAGAAGCGGGACAAGAGCCGCAGAAACGATGTCCACATCCTCCGGCTTGGCCTGTTCGAGCTGCTCCATTAAGTGTTCGACGGCGGGCCAATTGTTGCGGTAAGCGAAGAAGCGCCCGAGCAGATTGACCCGTCCGGCATCCGGGCGCTTGTCCCGCACGAGCACCTGTTCCAGTAGCAGTCGCGTGGCCTCATCGAGGTCGACCGTGGCCAGGTCTATGTAGGCGCTGGTGGCGGTGGGATGCCACCGGATGTGTGAGCTCAGCCACTTGATCGCCTCAGCGCCCAGTTCAGCAAGCCTCTCGGCCCCTCCGGCCCGCTTCTCCAGGACGCCCATCGCCACGTAGCACTGCCCGATACGCCACTCGGTCTCAATGGCTCCCGGGGCCTGCTCCTGGACCTGCCGCAGCATGGAGAGCGCGCGCTCGTAATGGCCCACTTGCTGCAGCGCGCGGGCGCTCTTGTACTCGCGGTCGAGCACACGTGTCGGCCATAGCGAGCCGACGCGGGCCTTGAGCAGGTGTTCCTCTATCGTCTTACCGTCGTACGATCCGCCGCGCGTCTGCAGAAGCTTGAAGCGGACCCTGTCGACGTCGGTCAGGTAGAGCATACTGCGGTAGCTGCGCAGTCCCCAAGACGACCACACCAGCAAGGCGACCAACGCCACCGAAGCGCCCGCCGCCCAGACTCGCCACGTAGGGCGCCAGGCGGCCCGGGGTGCGTCTGCGCGGGCAGGAGGCGACTGCGAGGCCGAGGCCAGCACGCCCAGCAGCATCCAGTAGGGCATGGCGAAGTCCCACGTCATGGCCGCCTTGCCCAGGGCGCTTTGCACCACGTACGCCACCGTGCCTGCCCACATCGCAAAGCCCACCGCCCGCGCGCCGAAATCAAGGCGCCGCAGCCGCCGATACGCCGCTGCCAGGGGGATGCCCAGCACGGCGAGGTAAAACACCAGCCCAATGAGCCCCTGCTCCGCGGCCACGCGCAGAAACTCGTTGTGGGGGTGGGTGGCCTGCACATTGGCGCGTGTGGACTTCGCAAGGTCGGCCCCCGGCGGGGCATGCCGGTAGTAGGCCGATGCATAGGCCCCGACGCCCCAACCCCTGAGCGGCTTCTCCGTGAACATATCGTAGGTGGCAGGCCACCACACGCTGCCGCGCGCATAGAACTCAGAGGCCGGGGCTTCCATCCTTGCCGCGATACCGCGCCAACTGATGCTCAGGGCAAGAACCGCCAGCAGCGCCAGACCCAGCACGACGCGGCGTCGGCGGCGACCCAGCGGCAGAATGCACAGCGCGTACGCCGCTCCAGCGGCTGCCAGGGCCAGCCGCCCCGCCAGCGAGCGCGACAGCAAAAGGAGCCAGAGCGATACCGCAACCGCGAGGACGCACGCCCCTATCCCGGCGAACAGCCACCACTTCTTGCCGCCCGCGAGCGCATCCCCCCCGCGAATCCTCGCGGCGGCCCACAGGCCCAACCCCACGGCGATGAGGCCGCCGCAGATGGTCTGCGCGCAGGAGAAGTTCGGGTTGCCGTAGAGCATAGGGCGCGCGAGGAAACGCTTTGCCAACTGCTTGGTCGCCACGGTCGGGTCGGGCATGAGGGCCAGTTCGATAATCTGCCATGTCGCTGCCGCCGACGCGGCCAGTGCGAAGATGAGGGCGAATGCAAGCCACCGCCGCCGCGGCCGGAAGGCCGCAAAGCATCCGAAGCACAGCGCGAACATCCACATCTCGCGAATCGCATATCCCACGGCCCCGAAGCGCCAGGGAGCCCACAAGCAGCTCAGAAGCTCCCAGCCGGCGTAGAGCGCCAGCGCGAGCGGAAACGCGGCCTTCGCCCAGTCGATCCCTGCCCCATCCACCCCCCCGCGCTCGTGTTGCGCGGCGCGCCGTCGCCCCGCCAGCCACATAGCCCCCGCGATCGCCGCCGGCACGGCCAGCGACTGGGCCGCGAAGAGCTTAAGGTAGGTGGGAAACAACGGCTTGAGTGCTATGGGAAGGTACTCGCCCGTGGCCAGCATTGCACCCGCCGCCGCCGCCAGCAGCAGCCCGCAGGTGAGCCAGCCGATCAGGGGCGTCTTGCCCTCGCCTTCGGTCATCAGAACTTCCTGCTGTGGTGGCGGCTGAACATCGGCCCTCGGGGCGCGCTCGCTCGGCCTCGGGCGGACGGACCGGGTTCTGCTAGTAGCGCCTAAATGTCGGTGGTGCGGAACAAGTCCTTGATCGTTTCGGCCCGCCGGACCTTCCTGATGGCGCCCTTGAGCGTGATCATGTATTCGGCGCTGCGCAGGCGGTTGTTGTAGTTGTTGCCCATGGCGTAGGCGTGCGCGCCCGCGTTGTGGACGACGATGATGTCGCCCACCCGGATGACGGGCAGCAGGCGGTCCTTGCCGAACTGGTCGTTGTTCTCGCACAGCCGGCCCACGACGCTGACCTTCTGCTTCCTGCTGCCGGGGGACTTGCCAAGCACCGTGATGTGATGGTAGGCGCCATAGAAGGCCGGCCGCGGCAGGTCGTTCATGCCGGCGTCGACGCCCACGAACCTCTTGAAACTGTCCTTGATGACGTGCACCCTCGCCACCAGCCATCCCGCGTCGGCGCCTATGAAGCGGCCCGGCTCGGCCATCAGGACAGGTTCGCGGAGGCCATGGCGGGCGCACTGCTCATCGACGGCGCGACGGATGCCTCGGGCGACCGCCTCCAGGTTCAGGCTGCGCTCAGCCGGCCGATAGGGGACCCCGAACCCCCCGCCGATGTTCATGCACTCGAACTCGATGCCGACCTTCCGGTGCACCTCGCCGGCGATCTCGAGGAGCTTCGCCGTCACCCCGATGAAGTAGTGCTCATCGGGCACGTTGCTGCCGGTCATCATGTGGATGCCGAAGCGCTTCACGCCCATCGCTTTGGCCCCTCGGTAGGCCTTGACCACGTCCCCGGGCGGCACGCCGAACTTCGCATCCGGCCCGGCCAGCAGCAGGCTGTCCATGCCGCCCTTGCTGATGCCGGGATTGACGCGGAACGAGAGGAACTCGGGGACGCCGATGCGCTTGATCGTCGGCAACAAGCTGATGTCGTCCAGGTTCAGGAGCATCCCCGTGCGCGATACGAACCTGAACTCCTCTTCCGTCGTGTAGTTGCCCGTGTAGATGCCCGTGGCGCCGAGCTTCCGGGCGATCCACGCCTCGGCCTCGCT
>CAZXDF010000201.1:0-7778 GCA_964639345.1 uncultured candidatus Brocadiaceae bacterium
CCTCCTGGCCGATTTTGCCGCCCATGAAGGCCCGACTGAGCGGCGCGCGGTACGAGTAGACGCCCTGGGCCGGATCGGCGTCCCAGGGGCCCAGGAAAGTGAAAGTCTCCATTTCGCCGCTGTCCAGGTTGCGCGCACGCACGCTGGTTCCAATTGTGACGTGGTCGGCGCTGGCCATTTCCACGGTTATGAGTTTGGCGCGGGCCAACTCCTCCTGAATGACACCGGCTTCCTGGGCCAGCCGCCCTCGCTCCTCTAGCGCCGCCGTGTACTCGGCATTCTCACTCAAGTCCCCGAAACTGGCCGCCTCGCCTATCTCGCGAATAACTTCAGGCAGGCGCGTGTGGACGACGTAGTCCAGTCGCTGCTTGCGCTTGTCTACGCCTGCCGCCGTGGTGTAGATGGTGTCCTCGTCCCACGGGGGTTTGTCCACTTGCCTCAGCTCCGGCTGGTGCGACAGGACGAGCCGCATCAGCTCGTCCCGCGCCTGCTGGTTAAGTCCCGTGCTCTGCTCGATCAGCAGCAGCAAGCTGCGTGCCGCCGCCGTGTCGCACCCCGCAATCGTCTCGCTCAGAACGGTCTTGTCGCCGCCGAGAAGTGTCAGGCGGATCTGCGTCAGGGCCTGTTTGCGATCGGCCTGCGGAGCGGCGTCAGCGCGGCTCAGCGCCGCCGCCATCCCAAGGATCTGGCGGAGGCAGGCCATGCGGTCCAGCTCTCCCAGCGCCTGGGGATACGCGTTCGTGCTGCATGCCTTCCACAGCCACACGACTGCCCCCGGGCTGCAGTCGAGCCCCCTGAGCATCGCCGTGGCAGCGCCTCGCAGCTCTTCCCAGGCCCCCGCCGCGGCCAGTGCCTTTGCCGCCCGCTCGCAAGGCGCGCGCGAGAACCTGGGCATGGCGGCGGCGTAGGTCTCGCGCCATCGGTCCGGCAGCCAGCGACGCACGCCATCCAGCACAGCGTTCATCACACGGCCGTCCGGCTCCCGCAGGAGCACCTGGCCGACCAGATCCGTGCCCTCAAGCCACTGCGCGGGGGAGGGCCGCTCCGGCAGGGGCAGGTCGGGGACCGCATCAGCCAGCCGGTCCAGAACGGCCAGGGCGGCGAGGGCGATGGCCGGCGACGCGCCTGGTTCGGCCAGCGCAGCGGCCCCGGCGGCGAAATGAACCAGAAGCGCGCGCCGCTCTTCGGTCTGTTCCGCCTTCTCAGCCAGCACGTCGGTCACGAGGCGCAGCTTCTTCAGGGGCGCGGCGCCGTCGAAGTCCTTGCGCAATCGGTCCTCGCGTCCCAACGGTTCGGCGCGGAGGAACAAGCTCGGCCTCGAGCCGGCCGTGAGGCCGATTCGAGCCGAATGCTCGAGTCTTCTCTTGAGCGAGGCCCACCATTTGCCCCATGCCGACGAGCCCAGGAGGGGCTCTATGTAGAGCTTCAGCCGGTTCTGGTCGAGGCGTCCGAATGTCGCAAGGGCGAGCTCGATGAGCTGCTGCGGGTCGGTCCGGGCCAGCTCGCCGAGCCGCTCGCGCTCAAACACCACCAGCGCGCGGAAGTCGTCCGCTCCGACCGGCTGCAGGGCCTCCGCCTCGTGCGGCGAATAATGCTTGGCGGACCGCTCGAACCGGACGGTGATGACGCCCCGCTGCCCATCAAACTCCTCGACCCGTCCATACCTCGCGCCCGGGTCCTCGCGCACATAGGCGCCCCCCGCAAGGAGTGCCTTGAGCCTTTCGACGCGCCGCATGGCGACCGCGAGCGGCACGGACGGGTCGCCGAGCGTCATGGCCACGAGGGCTTCGGAAGCGCCGTCCGCTCCATGCACGCGAAGGTAAAGCTGCGCGGCCTCGCGGCGCATGACGTCGCTCTCAGACAGCAGCGCGCCCCCATGGCAGGCTACCTCCAGCGCCGCACCGTGGTCCCCGCGTTCGCCAAGCTCGGTCACGAGGTACCAAAGCAGAGTCTCGAGGATTTGCGGCTCTCGGGCCTTCTGCAGCGCCTCAGCCACATCGAGGAGACCCTCCCACGGGATGGCCTCCTGCCCCAGGGCGTCCATCCAGCCGGACTCCACCCGTTCAATCTTCCGGTTCTTGACGAGCCTCAGCAGTTCGTCCATGGGCCAATCCATACCTCGCAGTGCAGGAGCGCCAGAATGCCCCGAAACGTCCGGGGTTACAGCAGCATGAGCGTATATTATACGGTAAACAGGGCGCTTCCGACGACTGCACCGTGGCGCCTTTCGCGCCTGCTTTGAGACGGGGACTGCCGGATGCTATAATGACCCCAGTCAGGAAAAGACAGGGATCAGGGGCCAGGGTTCAGCATTCAGGACCAAGGTCAAAGGGGTCGAAGGGTCGAAAGGTCCAAGAGTTGCACCGCCGATGCAATCGGTCTTGGTGATACAGGCAAAGGATGCGGGAGCAGGGATGCGATGAAGGATGTCTCTACCACGAAAGGCGGTTGCACCGCTGGGGTTTGACTCTTCGACTCTTAGACCCTTGGACTCTTCGACTTTCGTTGGCCCGATGACTGAGTCCGTAACCTCTCTGAATGTCCGTGGCAGCTTTGGCGTTGTAGAGATAGGCGGAGCCCATCATGCGGTTCATCCTCATAGTGTCTTTTGCCGGCGCTTTCCTCATTTCCCTGCTCATCACCGCCCTCGTGCGCAGGGTTGCGCCGCGCCTAGGGCTTGTGGACCGCCCCAGTGGCCATAAGCTGCACGAGAGGCCGATGCCTTTCGGGGGCGGCATCGCCATCGTTGCGGCCACCTGCCTGGTCATTGGCGGCGCAGCGGTGCTGGCCGTCGTGTGGAAGGCCCGGCCCGGCCTCCTGCCCATACCGGACTTGATCGCCGAAGACGTCCGACTCGCCGCCGGACGGTTGCCCCTGTTGCTTCACATCCTGGGGGCAGGATTCGTGCTGGCCCTTTTCGGACTGTGGGACGACATCCGAGCCACGAGCCCCCTCGCCAAGTTCGTGGCCCAGTTCTTCGTCGCCGGCGTTCTGGTCTTCGCCACACGCATCCGCATCACGCTCTTGCCGGCTCTGCCCCAGCTCCAGGGCTTCCCCGCTGCGGACTGGGTTCAGATGGGCATGACGGTGGTGTGGATCGTCGTCCTCGCCAACTCATTCAACCTGCTCGACAACATGGACGGCCTCTGCGGCACGGTGGGCTTCATTTGCGCGGGCGCGCTCCTGATCCTGGCGCTTCAGACGGGGCAGTTCTTTGTAGCGGGGTTCATGCTGGCGCTGATGGGCGCGATGCTGGGCTTCCTCTACTTCAACTTCCCCCCGGCCAGCATCTTCATGGGCGACATGGGGAGCATGTTCATCGGTTACATGCTCGCCACGGCCACAGTCCTGACGACATTCGTCACCAAGGCGCAACTGAACCCCCTGTTCCCGCTCGTTGTGCCGTTGATTATCTTCGCAGTGCCTCTCTACGACTCGGTGAGCGTCGTGCTCATCCGGCTCCATCACCGCAGGCCCATAATGCTGGGCGACCAGAATCACTTCTCCCACAGGATCGGTCGTCTGGGCATGAGCAGGCGGCGGGTGCTGCTTACCATAGCCCTGGTGACGCTGGCCACCTCGCTGGGCGCCACGGTTCCCTACGGCTCTTCCGCCTGGCGCGTCATCGTGCCGGCGGTGCAGGCGCTTGCGGTGATCTGCGTGATCGTGCAACTGGAGCTGGTTAGCGTGGAGATCACCGGCCCGAGCGCTCGGCCGCAGGAGGACGAGCACGATGGCGCGGACCGGGAAGCGGGATAGCAAGGGCACAGCGCGATCGCCGTCCCGCCTACGAGTGGGGGAGGGGGGGCGGCGGACTACTCCTCGAGTTCGCCGAGCGGCTGCTGGCTGAGCGGTTGGGCGGACGCTTCCTCGAGTTCGATCTGGCCGTCCTCGATTTGACCCAGCACCAGTCCGAACAGCTCATCAAGGTTCTTCACGTCCGGCATGAAGGCCCGGCCGCCGAGATGGTATTCGCGCATTCGCTTCTGGATGAGCGAGGTGAGCTGGAACCTGCCGCCGATGCTCTTGCTGAGCTCCTCAACCCTCTGTTCCTGGCTTCTCTCCATGAGACCTCCTGTACTCTACGTTCCGTGGTAACTTGCTGTCCAGCGTGCCGCTCCCGCGTGCTACGAGCCGGGCGCGGGCTACGAGTGGGGCGCGGGCTACGAGCCGGGCGCGGCCCCTTCCAGAATCTCGGCCACCTCTTGCACGGCCCGATCCAGCCGGTCGTTGACGACGATGCGGTCGTAGCGGTCCGCCACGGCCAGTTCCGCGCGCGCCCGGTCCAGCCTCTCCTGTGCGCTCTGCCCGTCGGTGTCCCCGCGCCGGCTCAAGCGCTCCTGGAGCGCCTGCCCGGTCGGCGGGGAGATAAAGATCAGCGTCACCTGCGGCCACCGGCCCTTCAGCTGAAAGGCGCCATCCACGTCGATCACCAGCAGCACCGGCAGCCCGCCCCGGCAGGCCCGGTTCGCCGAGAACGCCGGGGTGCCGTAATAGTGGCCGCAGTAGCGGGTGTGTTCAAGTAGAAAGCCCTCGCCCAGCCACCGCTCAAAGTCCTCGGCGCTCTTGAAGTAATAATCCTTGCCGTCCACCTCGCCGGGCCTTGGGGCGCGGCTTGTGGCAGTAACGGCCCGCACGGCGCGGCCGGCGGCGCAAAGGGCGTCGACGATCGTGTTCTTGCCGACGCCGCTCGGCCCCGACACGACGAATATCCGTTCGGGATGCTCAAGGCGCCCGCCGGTTTGTTCGCCGCTGGATCCCACGGGCCCCGCCTATTCCACGTTGCGAGCCTGCTCGCGCAGCCGCTGCACGTCCGCCTTAATCTGTATGACCTGCTGCACCTGCTCTCCGCCCGGCAGCTTGGCGGCGGTCGTGTTCGCCTCGCGAAGCATCTCCTGGGCCAGGAACTCCAGCGTCCTCCCGACGGGCTCGCCCCCCCCATCGAGGTGCGCTTCCAACTGCTCCAGGTGGCTGTACATTCGGGTTATTTCCTCGCTCACGTCGCTGCGTTCGGCCTGGATGGCGACCTCGCGGGCGATTGCGGTCTCGTCCGCCGGAGTGGAGACGCCCTCAAGAAGCTGGCGGACGCGCTCGGCGAGTCTGGCCCGGTGCCGTTGCAGGAACCCGTCCGTCTCCGCGTCCAGGCCGTCCGTGCGGCTGCGGATGGCGGCGCAGAGATCTCGGAGCTGAACGCACAGGTTTCGCCCCTCTGCCTCGCGCATGGCTACCATGGCCCTGAGCGCATCGCGCACGGTTTCCTTCACGTTCTCCCACAGCGCGTCGCGGTCCTCCTGGCCAAGCGTCTCCGCGTTCATGACGCCCGGCAGCGCGATCAGGCCCCCCGCATCCACGCTGACCGGCACGCCTTCCTGCGCAGCCACCTCCTTGGCCACGCGCAGGTAGGCCGCCAGCCGGCGTTTGTCCACAAGCAGGTCAACGGCCGCCTCGGCCGGATCGCAACCGGCCGTGATGTAAACATGGCCGCGGGCCACGGTTTCCGTTGTGACCGCGTTCAGCTCGCTTTCCCTCAGGCGCAGCATCTCGGGCAGCCGCACCGAGAGCTTGAACTCGGAATGATTGACCGAGCGCGCCTCGACCCGAATGGCCCATTTCTGCCAGGTTCTGTCGGCGGAGCCAAAGCCTGTCATGCTGCGAATCATATCGTTCTCTCCAACGTGCCCGGGGCACCGTCGGTGCAGCCGGATAGCGCGCCGTGTCACTCGGGGATCGCAGGAGGCGGAGAAGCGTCGCCGCCACCGGCCTCGTCGGGGCCTGAATCCACCTCTCCCGCGCCCGGTTCGGCCGGCGTCTCGGGTGCGCCGCCCGCATCATCCTCCTCCACGGGAGCCTCCAGCGGGGCCCCTGGCCCGGGTCCGCCGCTCTCCGGCAGCGCTCCGGACACACCTCGCTCGGGCGGGCCTACAATTGCTATCAACATGCAGATGAAGAGCACGAGGGCGGCCATCACGTACGTGGCCTTCGCGATGGGTGTTGCAGAGCGCGTGCCCAGCAGGGAATCCCCGCTCAGGCCTCCCAGGCTCGCCAGCCCGCCGCCGCGGCCGGCCTGGAGCAGGATAGCGCAGACCATGAGGACTGCCACGATGAGGACGTAGGCGACCAGAAACGGCCGGCCGTTCATCCTGCCAAGTCCCAGCAACTCTGAGATGGAACCGAGCTTGAAGAGGAATAGTGCAAGGGCGAAAAAGATCCCCACGATCAGCATTCGCTTGATGAGCTTCTTGACCTCGTCAGGATTCATCTGGCCTTAACCCCCCCTGTGCGTGCCACGGGCTGAGGCGGAGCCTCGCCCGTGTTCACCCGAATCCACAACGCCACATAGGGCACGGACAAGCCTCACGGCTTGGTCCGTGGCACCCTGCTGCCGGCCTGGACGATGGGCGCGAAGGTCTCGGCCTTCAGCGCGGCGCCGCCGACCAGGGCGCCGTCGATGTCCGGCATAGCCATCAGATCGCTTGCGTTCTCCGGCTTGACGCTGCCGCCGTACTGGATCACCAGTGCGCCGGCCGGCTCGTCGCCGCAGAGTTCGCCGACCAGCGACCGGATCATGCCGTGCACCTCCTGCGCCTGCTCCGGCGTGGCCGTCAGCCCGGTGCCGATCGCCCAGACCGGTTCGTAGGCCACGGTAAGCGCGGCCATCCGGTCAACGCTCACGCCGGCCAGCCCGGCCCGGATCTGACGGGTGACGACCTCGCTGGTCCTTTCGGCCTGCCGCTCTTCGAGCGTCTCGCCCACGCACAGGATCGGTTTGAGCCCGCAGGCGAGGGCCCGGAGGACCTTGGCGTTTATCAGCTCGTCCGCCTCGCCGAGAACGTGCCGGCGTTCGCTGTGGCCAAGGATCGCGTAGGTGCAGCCCACGTCCAGCAGCATCTCCCCGCTGATCTCTCCGGTGAAGGCGCCCTTTGGCTCGACGTACATGTTCTGGGCGCCCACTGCGATCGCCGAGCCCGCCAGGGCGTCCGCCACGGCCTTCAGATAGACCGATGGCGGACAGACGGCAACCGTCACGTCAGAGACGTTGCCGAGCTCGTCCTTGATCTTCGAGGCCAGGGCGACGGACCCGGCCAGGTCAAGGTTCATCTTCCAGTTACCGGCGACGAATGCTTTTCTCACGGTGCAACTCTCCCAAGTACGGCCAGGTCCACTCTGCTCCCGCGTCTGCGCCGTTCCCCCGTGCCGGCGAAACTCAGTCCGCGTGGCGGGGAAAGGCGCCCAGGATGGTAAACGACTCGCATTGCTGCTCCATGTGCTCGAGCGCGCGTCGGGACGCCTCGCCCTCCGGATGGCCCACGAAGTCGATGAAGAAATGGTACTGCCAGGCCGTCTTCGGCGAGGGGAACGACTCGATGAACGTCATGCTGATGTCCGACTCCTTGAACGGCATGAGGAGGTCGTGCAGGGCACCGGCCTTGTCCTTGACGCTGCACAGAATGCTCGTCTTGTCCTCGCCGGTCGGCCGGCTGATGTGATGGCCGAGTACGAAGAATCGAGTGACGTTGTGCGCCAGGTCCTCGATGTTGGCTGCCAGCATGTCGAGCCCGTAAGCGGCCGCGAGGCTCCCGTGACCTATGGCGGCGGCGGCGTCTTCCGCGGCGGCCATCTCGGCTCCCTGGCTGGTGCTGGCCACGTCCAGCAGCTCAGCGTTGGGCAGGTTGTTCTTGAGCCAGCCGCGCGTCTGGGCGAACACAGTGCCCTTGGAATATATCTTCCCGACCTCTTCGATCGGGCAGCGGGCCATCAGGCAGTGATGGATCTCGTAG
>CAZXDF010000202.1:0-6071 GCA_964639345.1 uncultured candidatus Brocadiaceae bacterium
GTAGCGTCTCTTTGGCGTGCTTGTCATTCTCCAGGCTTCTCGCCTGCGTCGGGCACGGGTGCTGCGCTCTCGTCCTGCGGCGGTACTTCGACCGGGGGTGCCTCGGCCTGCTCCGCCTCGGCCTGCTCCCGGCGTCGCTCCGCCTCGAGTCGCTTCGCTTCGGTGCGATCCCGGTAGTCCGCCAGGGCCCTGGCGCCGTAGAGGATGCCGGCAAGCGCGACGGCTGCAATGACAAGCCCCAGCACAAGCCGCACCCACGGACGCATGGGAGCGCCCCTGGCCCCTTCCGGGTACGAGCCGTACACCGTGAACACCTTCCGCTGCGCACGCTTGAGCCGCATGCGCGCGTTGACGGCCCAGCCGCAGCCTTCCAGCAGGGCACTCAGGTCCTGGCTGCGCAGCTTCAGCAGGGCGATGATCGTCAACGGCACCATCACCACCGACACCGCGCCCAGAAGGCCGGCGACTTTGTGATACGTACTGACCCCCGAGAGGGTCTTGGTGATGAAGGCGAAAGCCGACCCGAGCGCTGCGATGGCCACACTCACGCTCAGCAGCATGCTGGCCGGACTGCCCGCCGCGCCCGGCTGGGGTGCTGCGGGCTGCCGCCCGAGCGCCGTGCCTGCCTTCTCCAGCCTTGCCTGCAGCTTCTTCTCGGCCGCGGTGTAGAGCCCTTCCACCTTGTTCGTCACGAATCCCCACAGCCGCACGAACGGCGCCACAAGCGCCTCGTCGAGGCAGATGGGATTCTCGATCATCTGGACGACCTTGGCGTCATATTCCTTGCCGTCGATGTCGAAGAACACGCCCTGCTTTCCGACGGCCAGGTTGCCCTTGGTGCCCCAGGTCGCCGGCACCGCCACGCAGAACTTCTCCCCGCCGACCTTCGCCGTAACGTCCAGGTAGAGGATGAAGATGTCGCTCGTCTTGGCGATCGCGCTGTGGGCGGCGCGGTTCTCCACCCGGACGGCGAACGTGAACCGGCGCCCGTCGATGACGGCCGAACCGGTCTCGAACAGCGCGCGCCGGTCGGCGGCGTAGAGCCGGGGGAAGCTCACGAAATTGTTCACAAGCTCCATCAGGTGCTGCTGGTAGAGCAGCAGCCGCTCCAGCTCCCCCACCGCCGCAAGCATCGCGGCCACGTTGCGGTCCATCGCGACGAGTTCGTTTGCCTTCCCGAGGCACGGGCCGTCCCGGTAGCTCGTGAGCTGCTCGACGGCGAGGCCCTCCACCGCGCCGCCCTGCTTGTCCTTGAGGTAGGCCTCGTACGGCGCCAGCGCGGACTTGATCTCGCGCCACTGATTCTCCGGCAGGGTCTCCGAAACGCCGCCCAGGATCGTCGCCAGAACGCTTTCCTTCAGCGCGCCGACCCACTCCCGATAGGCGGGGTTGACCGCGTCCTCTTGCAAGGGCAGCGCGCCGTCAGCCGTCGGGTGGCACATCGGCGCACGCTGCAAATACTCCTGCACGGAGTCCGGCTCCGCGGCGTCGAGGCCATCCAGCGGCCCTTCGATATGCGGCGCGGTCCGTGGCTCGTAGCGCAGCGCATGTGAGAGCTCGAAGAAACGGTCCACCTCCGTCGCGTGGGCGCTGTAGACCCCGTAGGCCCCGGGCGTGCGGGCGCCCAGCGGCATGAGCTGCGTCGAATCCTCGCCGGCAGGTATCTCGGCCCTGGCCCGCCAGTCCAGGTGCGCGCGCACGGCCTCCACGAACTCGCTCAACTGCTCCTCGGTGACGCCGCGAGCGCCCGAAGGGTCCTCCGTGCCGCCCGTGCAGGCCGTCGCGTCCGCGATGAACTGCTCCGTATCGGAGTCCGGCGCCGCCTCCGGCCGGATGACGCCGCTCCCGTTCAGGGGCCTCTCCTTCACCTGGGCGGTGAAGGCGCGCACCTGATCGAGCGAGATGCTCTGGGCGTCCTTCTCCCCGAGGCTTTCCAGGACGAACCTGGCCGAATCGTGGATGGCCCGGCCTTCCTCATCGTCGGAGCGGATGGCGTTTAGGGGGAGCACGTCCGCTCCGTTCGCCGCCAGGCTTCGGTCGACCAGCCTTTGCAGCAGCCACTCGATGGCCAGCTTGATCTCGAATGTGTAGAGGCGTCCGTTGGCGTCGACGTCCACCAGGGCCAGGAAGCGCGGGTCGCATCGGAAGGTGCCCGCCGGCGCGCTGGTGGCCGCCCACAGAGCCTCCGGCAGATCGAGGACGTCCTGGAGGTCCCCGGCCGATTCGATGGCCAGTTGACGGCTGCGTCCGAGCTTCTGAAAGCGCACTTATCGTTCCCCCTGGCAGAGGCGCGGCGCGAACGAAGGCCGCATCGGAGCACTGGCTAAGAGTGTTACCGGCAGCGCGGGGCCTCGTCAAGCGATTTCTGCACGCGGCAGCATTCTGTCAACGGCCTCTTGGGCCACTTCATGTCTCTGGCCGCACTGATCCCTGACCCCTGATCCCTGCCGTTCTGCTTGACAGAACGGCCGTCCCGGCGTTACCGTAGGAGTGCGACGGCCGGCAGGCGCGTGCGGCCGATTGTCCCCCACCTTCACCCACGAGCCCGAGAGCCATGAACGTCTCCATTACGCTTCCGGACGGGACTGTCGTGAAGCGCCCAGCCGGCGTCACCGCGGCGGATGTGGCGGCTTCCATCGGACCGGCGCTGGCGCGCGATGCGGTTGCGGCGCGCGTCGACGGGGTCCTGATGGACCTGAACGTGCCCCTGGAACACGACGCGCGGCTGGAGATCGTTACGGTGACGACGCCCGAGGGGCTGGAGATCCTCAGGCACTCGACCTCGCACATCATGGCCTGCGCGGTGGGGCGGCTCTACGAGGGCGTCAGGTTCGGGATCGGCCCGGCGATCGAGGAGGGGTTCTACTACGACTTCGACCTGCCGGAGGCGATCTCGGTCGGCGACCTCGAACGCATCGAGGAGGAGATGGGCCGCATCGCGAGCGAGGGCGTCCCGTTCGAGCGCGAGGAGCTTTCGCCGGATGAGGCGCGCGAGGCCATGCGGGAGGCGGGGCAGGATTACAAGGTTGAGCTTATCGACGACCTCGTGGCGGCGGATAAGCCGGGCGTTCTCTCGTTCTACAGGACCGGCGAGTTCGTCGACATGTGCCGCGGCCCGCACATCCCGGACGCGGGCCGGGCGCGCGCGTTCAAGCTGCTGAGCGTGGCGGGGGCTTACTGGCGGGGCGATTCGTCGCGCCCGCAGCTCCAGCGCATCTACGGCACGGCCTTCCTGGACGAGAAGCAGATCGCGGAGTTCCTGCACCGGCGCGAGGAGGCCGAGAAGCGCGATCACCGCCGCATCGGCAAGGACCTGGACCTGTTCAGCGCCGACGCCGAGCTCGGCCAGGGCCTCATCCTGTGGCACCCGCGCGGGGCGACGATCCGCCGGGCCATCGAGGAATACTGGCTGAAGGTGCACGGGGACCGGGGCTATCAGCACGTCTACACCCCGCACATCGCCTCCGAGGCGATCTACTACCGGAGCGGGCACATACCGAAGTACGAGGACATGATGTATGCGCCGCTGGAGGTCGACGGGCAGCCCTACCGCGTCAAGCCGATGAACTGCCCGGGGCACATCAAGATCTTCCAGTCGCACATGCGCTCCTACCGGGACCTGCCGATCCGCTACGCCGAGCTGGGCACCGTCTACCGCTACGAGCCCAGCGGCTCGCTGCACGGGATGCTCCGCGTGCGCGGGTTCACCCAGGACGACGCGCACATCTTCTGCACGCCCGAGCAACTGGTCGCGGAGGTGGCCGGAGTCCTGGAGCTTGTCGACGAGATGATGGCGGGATTCGGCTACAAGTACAAGCTCTATCTGGCGACCCGGCCCGAGGTTTCGCTGGAGACGGCCACGGACGAGGAATGGGACCGCGCCACCGAGTCGCTGCGCCTGGCCATGGAGGCACGGGGAGCGAGCTACGAGGTGGAGGAGGGCGGCGGCGTGTTCTACGCGCCCAAGATCGACGCGAAGGTCGTGGACGCGCTCGGCCGGGAATGGCAAGGCCCGACCATCCAGGTGGACTTGAACCTGCCGAAACGCTTCGAGGTGACATACATAGCCGAGGACGGCGCGGCGCACGAGTGCATCATCGTCCACCGGACCGTGCTCGGGTCGATGGAGCGGTTCGTCGGCGGGCTGATCGAGCATTTCGCCGGGTGGTTCCCGCTGTGGCTGGCGCCGGAGCAGGTCCGGGTGCTGCCTATCACCGACGCCCATCACGAGTGGGCGCACGAGGTGACCGCCGCGCTCCGGAAGGCCGGCGTCCGCGCGTCCTGCGACGAGCGGAACGAGAAGACCGGCTACAAGGTGCACACCGGCACTGCGGACAAGGTGCCGTATCTGCTCATCGTGGGCGCTCGCGAGGTGCAGGGCGGCACGGTGAGCGTGCGGAGCCACGGGGCGGGCGACGAGGGTGCCGTGCCCCTGGCCGAGTTCATCGAGCGCGTTGCAGGTGAGATCGAGCGGAAGGAGCTGCCCCAGGGGTTCGAGAACGCGTAGGGGGGGCGCGCCCCCCCTCTCTTGCTCACGGCGGGCACGCCCCCCCCTCTCTTTCTTCTTGCTCACGGCAGGCGCAGCCTGGTGGAATGCGGGAATGGACAAGCAAGAGCGCAAGGATGCGATCAACATCGCCCTCGGCGAGTCCATGTGGGGTCTGGGCGGCGGGCTTGTCGCTTCGCTGACGGTGTTCCCCCTGCTGCTGAAGCACCTGGGAGCGGGGCCGGTGGCGCTCGGCGTGTTCGCGGGCATCGCAAGGGCGGGCTTTCTGCTCACCCAGCCGGTCGGCGTGCTCCTTTTCGCCTATGGCCAGGGACGTAAGAGGCTCATTCTGACCTATCATGCCTGCCTTTCCCTGCCTTGCCACGCCATCCTGACGGTGGGGGTGCTGGTTCTGGGCCGGAGCGAGGAGCTGCACGTCGCGGCGCGCTGGTTGGTCATCCTGGTCTTCGGGATGCACGTGCTGGGAATCGGCGTGATCGTCCCCGCCTGGCAGGACTGGCTCGCGGGGCTGTTCAGCGTTCGCAGCCGCGGCCGCGCATGGGGCATCCTGGGCGGGAGCCTGACGGTGACGATGAGCATCGGAGCCGTTGTCGCGGCCAAGATCAGGCATCGGCTCGACTTCCCGCTCAACTACTCGGCTCTACTGGCGGCGGCGACGGTGATCTTCGCCGCGAGCCTGCTCCAGTACTCCCGGGTCAGCTCGGGCCATGCCCCGGAGGGCGTCCCAAAGCGCCACCGGCTCGGGGAATTGCTGACGCTTTTCGCCGGTTCGCTGAGGGTAAAGAACTATCGGCGTTACCTGGTCGGCAGGATTCTGCTGGCGGTGGGACTCGGCGCAACGGGCTTCATGGCCGTGCACTTCAAGAGCGTAGAAGGCGGCAACCTGAGCGAGGCGCTTGTCATAGGGTTGGGCGCGTTTCTGACCTTGCCGCAGGCTGCCGGGAGTTTTCTGCTCGGGATCATCGGCGATCACGCGGGCCACAAGAACGGTGTGCTCCTGGGCGCGGTGGCCCAGGGTGCCGCCATTCTCGTGGCGTTCACGTGGCAGGGCTGGGTGGCCTGCGCGCTGTGTTTCGCGCTCGTGGGGTTGGCTATGGCGGCGAACTTCGTCTCTCATACCAACATGGTCTTCGAGACGTGCCCGCACGACGGGCGCGTGGCGCACATCACGCTCAGCAGCCTGGTCATCGGTCCTTTCCTCGCGGCCGCTTTTCCGGCGACGGGCTGGCTGATCAAGATCGTGGGCAGCTCGGCCGTCGGCATCGGGCTATGCGCTGTGCCCACCCTCCTGGGCGCGCTGTGGATCCTGTTCATGGTGCGCGAGCCGCGCCAGATCGTGCTTACGTAGGAGCCGGTGCTCACTCGTAGCGCAGGCTTTCCACCGGGTCCAGCCGCGCGGCCTTGATGGCGGGTACTACGCTGAAGACGAGGCTGCACAGTAGGGCCGACGCCCCGATGGTGATCGGCGACCGCCAGGCCATGTCGACGGGGATTTCCTTGAAGTAATACACGGTCTCGGGGAACGGAGCCCAGCCGGTGAGCCGCTCCAATAGGTCCGCGATCT
>CAZXDF010000203.1:0-3390 GCA_964639345.1 uncultured candidatus Brocadiaceae bacterium
TATTCCATTGAGCTGAAGGACAAGTGGGGGGACACGGTGGCGCAGCGCCGGGCGATGAGCCTTGTGTTGCCCTCGAATCAGTTGCGCTATTTGAGATCGGGTGACTGGCCCAAGCTGCCCGATCTTCGCCCCGAGTATTGGCTGTCCGGCAACGCAGAGGAGGGGCCGCTCCCAAGGCCGCTGGCAGTGGCCGGGCGCAGGGGGCCTACCTCCCCCGGGCTGAACTCCAACGAGCTGCCCGACGATTGGAGCGGTTACGATTCGATGGCCGGCGTGATCCTTGGCCCCCTGTCCGAGGACGCGCTGCGGCCGCGTCAGGTGCAGGCATTGAGGAGCTGGGTGGAGACGGGCGGGATCCTTCTTCTGGCTCCCGGATCGGAATACGATACGCTGCGCGGCTCGCCCTTGGAGCCGATGCTGCCGGTTCGCATCTTCGGGGCGCGACGCAAAGAGCGATTGGCCCTGAAGGGGGCCGGCGGGCTTTGGAAGGTTACTCTATCGAGTCCCATCAATGTGGCGGAGGTTGAGCCGCTTCCGGGCACGCAGGTGCTCTACCGAGACGGGGAGCTGCCGATGGTGGTGCGCCGCAGGCTCGGGCGCGGGGCGGTGTGCTTCATGGCCTTCCCCGCAGATTCGCTGCGACTGTGGGCTGGCCGCCACGCCCTGCTGGCTGACCTGCTGCTGGAACCCGGCCCTCTCAGGCCCTTCAGGGAGACCGAGCTGGCCGTGACCGGGGTCGATCGGCTGGGGGAAGTGGCCGGCGCGGAGATCGCCTCCCCTAGCTACGTCGTGGCGAGCCTGGGCGGATACTTCCTGGCTGCCGCCCTGGTGCTCTGGCTGCTGCGCCGCAGGGGCCGCGCGGAGCTGGCCTGGGCCGTGATACTTCCTTTGGGCCTTCTCGTCGCCTTCGTCTCCTACCGCGTGGGTCTCAAGTACCAGGGGAAGATAGGCCTTTCGGTCAACGAGTTCGGGTTAGCCACCGGCATGGCGGGCTCATCCCGGGTGTTGCACGCGGGCCTGATCGGCGTTCACAGCGCCCAGCAGACCACGGGCCTCCTGCGGGCAGAGGATTCAGGCACCCTACTGGCCGGCGAGCGGGGCGCCGGCACGGAAGTCTTCCGCACCGAGACTTTCGAGACAGAGCCACGCTTTGAGCTGCGCGACTGTGTCACGACGCCCGGGGGCATGACCACCTATGGCGCCCGGACCGTGATGGACCTCGAAGGGAGCCTGAAAGCGGACCTCCAACTCGGCGAGGATGGCGTGTCCGGGACGATCAGGAACGCTACGGGGGTGTTGCTGGCAGACGTGATGGTGGTGGCGGGCCGCTATCCGGTTGTTGTGGGCAACCTGCCGGACGGACAAACCAGGCGAGTGGAGCTGGCCAATAAAGGGGGCGGGTTCGACCCCAGGGGCGATTTCGCGACGAGCGCGGTGCTCGGCTCCCAGGAGCGCATGCGCAAGGCGGTCGTGGGCAGCCTCCGTACCCCGCATGGCGATAACCTGAGCGCCTCCTGGGTCTACAGGCCGCACGTCCTTGCCTGGATCCCCCGGCCGTTCTCGCCCGTGAGCTTCATCACCACAGCCGGCAAACCCGTGGTGAGGGGCCAGACCCTGCTGTGCCTGGAGGCGCCGGTGAGGCCGGCGGCCCCCGGCACGAAGGTCACGATTCCGGCGGCTTTCATCCCGGTGGACATCAGGTTCGGGCAGCGCGGGGCGTTCAAGCCCATCGACCCCGACACGGGGTTGGACCCGAGGGTAACGCTTGGGGCCTTCCTGCCTGCGTTCGCCGGCAACGTCTCCATCGAGCGGGCCGAGGTGCAACTATCGGGTTCGACCGGCGGGATCGGCATCACGCTCAGCGGGCGTGACACGGAAACGGGCGAGCTGGTGCGTCTGAAAGCCGGCAGCTTCAGCGGCGGCAGATGGAAAGTGGAAGTGAAGGACGCCGGGCGATTCTTCGACACCCGTCTGAACGCCCTTGTGCTGGAGCTGCAACTCGAGGGGGGCCGGACGGAGGCTGGCGCCCTTGCACTGAGCCAGGATCCCTGGCATCTGCGTGACGTCTCGGTTACGATCCACGGGACGGCGCAGTAAGACGCCGTGCCGTTACCCCTTGCGACCAGAGTGAGTGGGAAGATGATTCGCACCGAAGCCCTGACGAGGAATTATGACGGTTTCTGCGCCCTGAACGAGCTGACCATCCACATCAAGGCGGGCGAAGTATTCGGCTACATCGGCTCCAACGGCGCGGGAAAGACGACCACGATCCGCATCCTGGCCGGCCTGCTGAAGCCCTCCCGGGGGAAGGCATTCATCGCCGGTAAGGAGCTGCCGGCGCATGCCGGCCAGGTCAAACGGCTGGTTGGCTACCTGCCGGACGCCTTCGGCGTCTACGAGGGGTTGCGAGTGGAGGAATACCTGGATTTCTTCGGCGCGGCTTTCAAGATACCCCGCCGGGACCGCCGTAAGCGCATCGCTCACGTGCTGGAGATCACGGGCGCCGAAGAGTTCAAGGGCAAGTTCGTCGAGGCCCTGAGCCGCGGCATGAAGCAGAAGGTAGGGCTGGCGCGCACCCTGCTGCATAACCCCAAGACGCTGCTTCTGGACGAGCCCCTGAGCGGGCTGGACCCGAGGGCCCGTGTCGAGGTCAAGGGACTGCTGAAGCGGCTGGGCGAGATGGGCATGACCGTGCTGATAAGCAGCCACATTCTGCCCGAGCTGGCCGACATATGCACCTCCGTCGGCATACTGGACCACGGCGTTCTGCTGGCCTGCGGACCGGTGCAGGAGGTGCTGCGGGGGATCCGACGCAGCCTTCTGGTGGAGCTGGAGGTGCTGGACGATCCCGCCGGCGCCGCCGAATTGCTGCGCAAGATCGGCGAATCCGCCGGCGTGGCCAACGTGGAGCGGGAAGGGCGCGAAATCCGCTTCGAATGGGCCGCCAGCGATCAGGAGTTGGCCGACCTGCTCGCCACCATCGTGGACAAGGGCTTCCGGGTTGTCTCGTTCAGGGAAGTGCCCCTGAGCCTGGAAGGTGGTTATATGGCGCTCATGCAGAAAGGCCAGGCGCCTGAACTGGTGGAGCCCCGGCCGGCGGAGACAGCATGAACCCCCTGATCGCGAAAGAAGTCAAGCTCGGGCTGCGACAGTTCCGCGCGGCCCTGCTGCAGCTTCTGTTCCTGGGCTCGACTTTCCTTGCGACATGGATGCTCTGGCCACAGGGGGGCGTCTACTCCCTGAGCGCCCAGAGTTCCCACCGCCTCTTCACCGTGCTCGGGCTGGGGCAACTGGTGCTGGTGGCCCTGTTCGCCCCCGCCTTCACGAGCCCGGCGCTGACGATGGAGCGGGAGCGCAATACCTTCGACAGCCTCTACGCCAGCCTGCTTT
>CAZXDF010000204.1:0-3598 GCA_964639345.1 uncultured candidatus Brocadiaceae bacterium
AGGATAGGCGACGGAGCGGACTGGTCGTTCATGCACGGCGAGTGGACGGATGGTCCCGACGGAGAACTGATCCCGCCGGACGGCTATGACGTCGAGTACATGGCAGTGAGGAGCGATGAGGCATACGCCGACTTCAGCGCGCGCTTCCGCTTCAAGTTCCGCTGGAGATTCGGCGCTGCACGTCTGCTGTTTCGCGTGCAGGACAGCCGGCGGTTCTACGCGCTGGACGTTCCGTGGTGCGGGCAGCAGAACCGCGCGCGGCATTTCTGGGCGGGCATGGTCATTGCCGACGGCACGCCACTCCAGCGCTACCTGAACTTCGGCCTGGTGCCGGGGCTGTGCGCGAAGCACCATAGCTGGTACGAGGCGAGGGTCGAGGCCAGGGGTCCGCGCCTGCGCGCCTGGATCGAGGACATACTCGTCGCGGACGTGGAGGACGCTACCTACGCCAGCGGACGACTGGGTCTTGGCGGCATCACCGCCTTGAGCTGTGAGACGCCCCACTTTTCGAACCTCGAAGTGGACGGCGCGCCGGCGGCTCCAGCCGAGTGGCCGGGGCTTGTGCCGCCGCCTCAGCACTGGATCAGCCCCTGCCCCGTGATCGACCCTGATACATGCCAGAGCTATGCGAGCCTGTTCAATGGCGGATCCGGCAAGCTTCTCCTGTGCTTGGGCATTGGCAGCCCTAACTGGGGTGGGATCAAGCGGAGCGTCTACCTGCGCTCCAGCGACGCGGGACGGACCTGGGCCCCACCGGAACCGGCCACGCTCCAGATGGGTCTGGGGGGAACCCACTTCGTGCGTCAGGACGGAACCTGGGTCTGCGTATACCCCAACGCGGCACCGCACGGGATCGCGCGGTCATGGGACTTCTACACCTATGAGTCGGTGGACGAGGGACGGTTCTGGACGGGTCCCAACGAGTTCACGATCGGGGGCGAGCTGCCGGAAGGCTGGAGCGCGCCGGGAGCCTCGACGATGGTGCGGATGCAGGACGGGGCCCTTGTGTTGCCGCTGGATGCCTTCTGGGAGAAACCTGCCGGCTTAGGGCCGGAGTTCCTCACGGTCGGGACCAGTTTCGCCGTGCGCAGCGAAGACGACGGGCGGACCTGGTCCGCGCCAGTGCGGTGCGACTCGAGCAACAGGCACCCCGGCGAGACGATCCCGACGGGCACCTTCGAGGCTGCCCTGGCGGGCAATGGCGGCGAAACGCGCTTTGCCGAGGTTCGCGAGAACGTACTGATGGCTATCTGCCGCCCGGGGAAAGACGCCTACATGTGGAAGCTACAGTCGAGCGACGGCGGCCGAAGCTGGGAGCCCGCCGCAATCGGGCCGTTCCCCGGCTACTGTCCGTCGCTGACGGCAACGGCGAGCGGAGCCGTGGTGGCGACGACGCGCTTCCCACATTTCGCCGCACACCTGAGCCGCGACGGCGGTCGCACGTGGGACCCGCCGGTGATCGTTGAATACTCGCAGTGGGCCAACCAGGCGGCCGTGCTGGCGGAGCCGGACGTCGTGGTGGTGAGCCACATGGGACACTGCATGCAGCCGGGGAAGGCCGACAGCCGCATCACGCGGCTCAAGGTCACCCCCGGGGGTCTCGTCCTCGATCACTAGGTCGGTGACAAGGAAGCCAGCGCTCAGGGTGGTGCTTCCGCCCGATACTGTTGGTGTCCGACCCTCAGAACTGCGGGAGCCGAGACAGCTCGGACGACAGCAGCATGTGAAAGAAGCGCCGCATAGAATCGCAAATGGCAGGTACCCCAGGTAGAGGGAGGGAACCGAGATGCTCGCCCACAATCCCATGGAGGCGTGCACGAGGGGAGAGCGCTACGAGACCGAGGTGCCCGACACGCTCGACCTGGCGGATCGCATGAACCTCGCGATCAACGCGCTCACGAACGTGTGGTATCCGGAGGAGAAGTGGGCGCTGGGCTTGTACGTGTCTCTCTCCCGCCGCCCGGCCGAGCTATACCCGAGCCGCATCACCGACGCCTACCTGAACATCCCGCCCAAGTTCCTGGAGGCCCTCGCCCTCTGCCGGCTGGGTTCAGGGAGCACGCAGAACCTGGACGTCGACCTGGAGGTGCTGAAAACCCAGTTGAGCCTGCTCGGCGAGGACGGCCTTACCTACTGCCCGACCGACACGCTGAAGCAGTTCACCGAGCCGCGCGCCTTCGCGGAGGTATGGGGCGAAGGGCGGATGCTGCTGGCCCTCTCGATGCTGGCTCAGGTCGATGACGATCCGCGATGGGCCGAGATCGGCCGGCGCAAGGTAGACCGGATGCTCGCCCTCACTCGCGAGAAGGATGGGTTCCGGTTCCTCTGGAAGGGCCGCTACTGCCCGGGCGAGGGCGTCCCGGCGGACGCCGATGAGCCATCGGTCCCCATCGAGGGAGGCAGCCTGGCGGACCACGACCCGGTCTTCAGCATGATCTACTCGGTCGGCGCGCTCGGGCACGGGTCGGGGCTCTTCTACCGCGTGACCGGATACGAGCCGGCGCTGGAGCTATCGAGAGGGCTGGCACGGTGGGCGCTGGCCAGGATGTTCAAGAATGAGGACGGCCGCTACGATTTCGGGCACTTCCACCACGGCGCTTATGCGCTGCTGGCGGTCCTGGAGTACGGCTACGCGGCCGGCGACCGCGAGGTGCTGGAACGCGTGGACGCCTGCTACCGGTGGGCCAGGGAGATGGGAGACCCCTTGATCGGCTTCTACACCGAGCACATGCCCGGCACACGGAGATATCAGCAAGTCTTCAATCCCGTGACGCGGCGGGGCGCCACCGTCGAGACATGCGAGGTGGCCGACATGGTGGCGCTGGCCCTATACCTCACCAAGGCCGGCATGGGCGATTACTGGGACGACGTTGACCGATGGATGCGCAACGTGTACGCGGAGGGGCAATTGCGAGAGGTATCCTTCCTCGACAGCCTGCCGGACAGCATGTTCACCGGCGAGCCCGGCGATCGGCCTCATACGGACACGCGCGACGTTGCCGAACGATCCATGGGTTCGTTCTTTGGCTGGATGCGGCCCGAGGATGGGATATGCGTGGTGCCGAGCGAGGAGGGCCCCAAGATCATGCCCCGTGCCGTCATCATGCACTGCTGCACCGCCAACGGGGCGCGCACGCTCTACTACGTGTGGGACAGCATCGTCGAGCGCGCGGGCGGTGAGGTGCGCGTGAACCTGCTTCTGAACCGCGCCTCACCCTGGCTCGACGTCGACAGCTACCTGCCCGCGGAAGGGAAGGTGGTCCTGCGCATCAAGGACGCCGAGCAGGTTGCGGTGCGGATGCCGGTGTGGTGCAGGGCGAAGGACGTGCAGGTGAGCGTCGGGGAGGAGAAGCGCGGCGCAGTGGTTGAGGGGGGCCTCGTGAAGCTGCGCTGGCTTCGCCCCGGCGACCGCGTCACCTTGAGCTTCCCGCTGCCCGAGCGCGTTGTCCATCGCATCATCGTGCAGAAGCCTTACAAGCTGGTTCTGCGCGGATCGAACGTCGTCTCCATCGACCCTAAGGGCGTTGCCTATCCGCTATACGAGAACCAGCCGACCGGAAAAGGCGTCCGCAAGACCCGCTTCGTCCCCGAAGTGAAG
>CAZXDF010000205.1:0-13868 GCA_964639345.1 uncultured candidatus Brocadiaceae bacterium
ATCCGTCCGCGGCCGCATCCCGAACAAGGCCGCCGCGCGTTTCATGCTCGATGCGATGATGGGCGCGGGATAGAGACCGCTATGGGGCACGGGCGAGACGGATACGAGTGAATCAGGCGAAGCTCCCCCTGTTATACCGGCTCCCTATTGACTCGCCTGTTTGCCTTTTGCCAATACAAACCCGCCAGTGAGCCCCATCACTGCGCCGGCCGCAATCGTCCAGAGTGCCACATCCAGCCTCACTCCCAACATCACAAGCACGACAGCCAAGGCCATCCCGACTGCCGCTCCTGCAACCCCGGCCACCAAACTCGTCCACACGCGCACTAGCATGCACATTATCCGAACTGACGGCCTGACTACTCAACCTCTTCGCGCACTTCCTCGACGATCTCGGTGAGTTCCCGGCGATTGATGTCCTCGAGCTTCTTGCCCCTCTCGCCCACGCATTCGTTGAACTTCACGGCGGTCTGCTGCATCTTCTCGTGCGTCTCCTCGGAGCCGCCGTATAGGCAGAAACTCGGCCCCCGCGAGATGCGCGTCCGCCCCTGCTTGCCGTCGAGACCAAGCCCCAACAGGCCCTTTATGCCCAGGGGCTTATTCTCGTCGCTATCGTGCGCCATGTCCCTGTCCGTCAAAAGCACGGGCTGCTCTCACAGCACCCCAACTCAGCATGAGCATGTATTGTATGGCCGCGCCCGGCGTGAAGTCAAATGTTGCTTCGGCCCGCAGGCGGGCTATCGGATGATGCAGCTCACCAGGGTGATGTCGTCCTCCTGCGCGGTAACGGCGCAGCGGCGAAGCAGCTCCTCGTAGAGCGGTCTCAGGCGATGCTCGGTCCCCCGGGGGCTGAACTCATTCAGCAGCTCCACCAACCCCGCGACCCCCAGCCGGTTGGTTGCATCGACCGGGATCTCGACCGCCCCGTCCGTGCATGCGAGGATACGGTCCCCGGGCGAGAGGGAGAACTCCCGGGTCTCGAACTCGGCATCTGCTTCAACGCCCAGCGGCAAGTCCAGCGACTCCAACTCCCCGATGGTCCCGCCGCCGGCCGGCTGCACCAGCAGCGGCGGATGCCCCGCCGAGCAGTAGGCAGCCGTCCCGGCCGCGCAGTCGAAGGTCACCGTCACGGCCGTCACCAGACCCACCATGGGGACCCTGCTGCACAGCCGCGCGTTGACAGCCGCGAGGAAGGACGCGGGGTTGGCCATGCGATCGACGCACTCATCGACCACCGAGTGCAGGAGCGTGGTGTAAAGGGCCGAGCTGGTGCCGTGCCCGGCCACGTCCGCCAGGAACAGGTTGTAGACCTTCTCCGCAACCGGCTCGATGTGGCAGAAGTCGCCGCCTATCATATCCACCGGAATGTATTCGAGGGCGAAGGATATGTGGTCGCTGTCGGGCAGATCGCTCGGCAGCATCTGGCGCTGCACGGTCCGTGCCAGTTCGAGCTGATACATGTTCTCGCGTTCGTCCCGGAAGACCTCCACGCCGCCGATCACATTGCCCTCCTCGTCGTGCAGGGGAGCCACGGAAGTGGACACCGGGATGCGCTCGCCCGACGCGCTCCCGGCATAGACCAGCAGCGGGCGCGCGCTGGGCGAATTGGTGGCCATCGAGCGGTAGAGCGGGCAGCGGTCTGTCGAGCAGAGCGGATCCCCATCGGTGTCAGTGTGCGCCAGAATCCCGTCTCGGCAACGCTTGCCGACCACCTCATCCGCCTTGAAACCGGTGATACGCTCGGCCTGGCGGTTCCAGAACAGGATTCTCCGATCCGTATTGGTCACGTAGACGCCCGCGTTCATCGAGTTGAGGATGTCGCTGATGCCTTCTTGAGTGACTGCGCTTATCTTCCGCATGTCGAGCCTCCTGGCGCCTGCTGCCGAGCCGCAGGCAGCGCCGGTCCGATCTCGAAAACCGTCAAGAAAAGCGGCCGCAATTCCTCTTGATGTTTCTTCGACGCACAATCAAGGATGTGTAGGGGTTGCTCAGCTTGATTCGCCCACTGCTTCTGCTCTGTGAAAGCCGGCTGTCACGTTATGGTTGATGCGCCCGCCGGCGTATCCGCTGAGTCGTAACAGGTACCCATTTAGTGTGGCTGACAGGCATGTTTGGTTCAATTCGGGTTGTCCAGGAAAAACTCAACGGATCCATTTGCAGCAGAATAGCAGGTCCGGCCGGGCCCTTCAATCCGCCGCGCCGGCCCGCGAGGGCTTGACGCGTAGGATGGGGCTAAGTATCCTATGCTCTGGGCGGTGGTTTCGAGGAATACGCTTCTTGCCGCAGCCTCGCCTCTCCCAACACTTATTCAACCGGATGGCAGCGAGATGAAGACCGATGAGATAAGGGCGCGCTTCCTTGAGTTCTTCCGGCGGCTGGGCCACCGGATCGTCCCGTCCGACGGGCTCGTGCCGCAGAACGACCCGACGCTCCTGTTCACGGGATCGGGGATGAACCAGTTCAAGGACGAGTTCTACGGGCGCGGCGACAAGACGATGAAGCGGGCGGTCACGGTCCAGAAGTGCCTGCGCACGGGGGACATCGAGAACGTGGGTCGCACGCCCTCGCACCACACGCTGTTCGAGATGCTGGGCAACTTCTCCTTCGGCGATTACTTCAAGGAGGACGCCATCGTCTGGGCTTGGCAGTTCATGCTCGATGAGATGGGCATCGCGGCCGAGGACCTGGTCGTCAGCATCCACGAAACGGACGAGGAGGCCTATGCGGCCTGGTCGAAAGTAGTCGGGCTGCCGGAGGCGAAGATCTACCGCTTCGGCGAGGACGAGAACTACTGGCCCGCCAACGTCGTGAAGGAGGGGCCAAACGGCCCGTGCGGCCCGTGCAGCGAGATATTCGTCGACATGGGCCCTGGTGCCGGCTGCAGCCGCCCCGACTGTGACCCGTCCTGCGACTGCGACCGATACGTGGAGGTTTGGAACCTGGTCTTCCAGCAGTTCGACCGCCAGGAGGACGCCTCTCTCATCCCGCTGCCGATGCAGAACATCGACACCGGTATGGGCCTGGAGCGCATGGCGCGCGTGATGCAGGGGGTGGCGACGAACTTCGACATCGACGCCTTCCGGCCCCTCTTGGGCTGCACCGCCGAGATTTGCGGGCAACCGTACGCGCCGGACTCCCCCGCAGCCCCGCTGATGCGCCGTATCGCGGACCATGCGCGGGCGGTGTTCTTCTGCATCGCCGACGGCGTCATCCCCAGCAACGAGGACCGGGGCTACGTCGTGCGGCGGCTCCTGCGGCGGGCCGTGCGCGACGCGGTGCAGCTCGGGGTGGAGGAACCCTTCATGACGCGCCTGATCAACCCCGCGGCGGAGGCGTTCGGCGATGCCTATCCGGAGCTTCGCGAACGCCGCGAGCACGTCGCCACACTCGTCGGCCAGGAAGAGAAGGCCTTCCAGAGTACCGTGCGACGCGGCTCGGCGCTTCTGGCGGAGCACGTCGCATCGCTGAAGCGGCAGAAGGCCTCCGTGCTCCGTGGCAAGGAGGTTTTCGACCTGTATCAGACCTACGGCTTCCCGGTGGAGATGACCGAGTCCATCCTGAAGGAGCGCGGCATGGCGGTGGACATGCAGGGCTTTCTTCACGAGATGGCGGCGCACCAGAGGCTCTCGAAGGAGGGCGCCGCGTTCGGCGGGGCGGTCTTCGCGCAGGGGCCGGTCTCTGAGCTGCAGAGCACGCGAGGCCCCACGGAATTCACCGGCCACCAGACGCTCGAGAGCGAGGGCTGCGTCATCGGCATCGTGCGGGGCGAGGAACTCGTGGAATCCGCCGAGGCGGGACAGGAGGTCGCGATCGTGCTGGACCGCACGCCCGCCTACGGAGAGTCGGGCGGCCAGTTGGGCGATGCGGGCACAATCGCCACGCTCGGGGACAAGGGCGGCCGGTTCGTGTTCGAGGACGCGCAGCGCGAACGGGGGTTCATGCTTCACGTGGGACGCGTCAAGAGCGGCAGCCTGAGCGTGGGCGACAGGGTGCTGTGCAGCGTCGAGCGCGGCAGGCGTGAGGCCACGGCGCGCAACCATTCGGCCACACACCTGCTTCACTACGCTCTGCGCCGGGTGCTCGGCGAGCACGCCACGCAGAGCGGCTCTGCCGTGTCGGCGGAGAAGCTGCGGTTCGACTTTTCGAACCCCGCCGAGCTCACGCCGGAGCAACTCCGCCAGGTCGAGGACATCGCCAATGAGCGGGTCCTCGCCGACCTGCCCATTGTCGCCACGCACATGTCCCTGAGCGAGGCGCGCGAGCTTGGCGCCACGGCGCTGTTCGGGGAGAAGTACGGGGACATCGTGCGGGTCGTCGGCGTCGGCGACTTCAGCCGGGAGCTGTGCGGGGGCACGCATTGCGAACGCACGGGCGAGATCGGGCTGCTGCGGATCATCAGCGAGAGCAGCATCGGAGGGGGTCTGCGGCGCATCGAGGCCGTCACGGGGCTCGTGTCACTGGAGAGGCTCCGGGAGAAGGAAGAGGTGGTCGGAAGGGTCTGCGCGGCCCTTGGCACGCAAGAGGATAACGTCTTGCGGCGGGCGGAAGAGCTGCTGCGGGAGATCCGTGCGCTTCAGAAGCAGCTCCAGAAGGCCCGCGAGGATGCGATGGAGAAGGTGGCCTCGGGCGGCCTGCTGGGCGCGGCCGAGGAGATCGGCGACGTGCGCTTCGTCATCCGGAGGCTGGACGGCGGGCCAGCAGAGCTTCGCAAGGCGGCCGACGTGCTGCGCCGGGGCAACGAGAAGGTGGCCTGCCTGCTGGCAGGCGCCCAGGGCGACAAGGTCGCGCTGGTCGCCGGCGTGACGGAGGACCTGGTCGGGCGGGGGTTGAACGCTGTGGAGCTTGTGCGGGCGGCCTCGGCCGTTCTGGGCGGTGGCGGCGGCGGGCGGCCCGACCTGGCGCAGGCCGGCGGCTCTGGTCCGGAAAGGCTGGACGAGGCGTTCGAGGCCGGGCGGAAGCACCTGAAAGAACGCCTGAGCGCCTGAGGGCCGGCTTCCCGACGCGAGTCCTTGACGATCAGCCGCGAAGGCAATAGAATGAGCGGCGCTGAATCCGACGAGGCGGGCAGGTAGCTCAGTAGGTAGAGCACAGGACTGAAAATCCTGGTGTCGTCGGTTCAATTCCGACCCTGCCCACCAACTGATATAGATGCGCAAGGCTTTGTTTTATAGAGCCTTGCGCTTTTTTCTTGACAGCTTAGGGTGCGGTGCTTAGGATTGATTGATAGCAAGGTAGCGATAGCAGGCGATTGGCGAGGGAGGACTTGGAGCATGCCCATCGACATATGGTGGTACGGATCGCGGAAATGCTGGTGTGCCGATGTGCCCTGCGAAAACGGCCGAAAGCCACATGGAGCCCCGTACACTACGAACAATCGGCAGGAAAGCCTGACCGAAACTGGTAAATGGGAAATGTCGGGTCCGGAACGTCCGCGATATCTGGAGCAGCGATGAACTCATATCAGGCTCTTACCGTCGGCGTCTTTCTGCTCGGGCTGGCCGCCACGGGCATCGCACAGGAGAGCACGGGAAGGTCGACCCGTTTCGAGCAAATGTTCGAATCGCCGGAGTCTCTGGCGGGATTCAACAAGCGGTCCGGCGGGGAGATTGAGAACGACGCCATCGTCCTGGTCGATGAGGGTGTTCTGCCGGGCCGGAAGAGCGCCAGCATCTCGTTTGCGCCTGTGACTGGCAAGCACTGGTACTTCAGCATTCCTACCAGGATCCGGGTGGATCCCGCGCAACTGCTCAAACTCGAGGGGGATCTCAGGTTCGAAGTGGACGGCAGACCCGACCCTCTTCTCACCATTCAGCTGGGGCTCATCTACAACGTCTGCACCGACGACACCTACACGCGAGCAAGTGCTCGGGGCAGCGTGCACAAGGCCGGCGGTCTCTACGCGCCCGACACCTGGGAGCACGTCACGGGGGAACCGTTCAATCTGGTCAGGAATCTGGCCGATAGAGGCTGGGACGCGCCTTACCTGGAGATCACCGGCATCGCCGTCATGGTGTTCCGCCAACCGCTGCGCCAGCAGCTGACAATCTTGGTTGACGACATCCGACTTGCCGTTGCCACCCAGGCGGACGTGGCCGCCTACGAGGAGAGCATCCGAGTTGACTATGACCCCGAACCTTACGCGAATCAAGTGAGTGAGTACTACTACGGATACGTGGGCGGGCTTTACGGCGGCTGGAGGAAATGGTCGAAACGAACCCAGTTGATTCCCAAGGAGAAACGCGCCCTGGCCAATATCGAGTTCATGCTCAAAGGCAACTTCACGCAAGTCATCGATTACGGCAACCGACCGGAGTTCGACGGGAGCAACGCGGCACGGATCGCGAGGGATATCGACTTGCTGTATGACTACGGCGTGACGGCCGTATCTCTCTGCTACCTGACCCCTTATTACGATGGCAGCCGTTCCTTGGCGGAATGCGAGGCCGCCGCACGCAAGATCGTTCCCGTGCTCGCTAGGGCCCGGGGACTCAGGGGTTACGTGTTCATCGACGAGCCTCGTCCCGACCGCAAGAGCATGGAGTTGTGGCTGTGGGGCAAGAAGCTCTTCCGCGAGCTGGATCCTGCCAATGTGGCGTCCGGTCCTCTCAACACGCACGACCGCATCCGATTCTACACTCAGACCGAACACACCGTGTGGATCGACGAATACCCCTATAGAGGCAGGCATTTCGACAGCTACGAGGACGTCCCGGGCGCGGTCTTCTCACTGGAGCATGTCAACCGGCTCGCATTCGAGAATGGGGCCAGACAGGTGTGGAACATGAATCCCGTGTTCAGTTGGGGCTGGCCCGAATCAAGAAAGCGGCTCCCCAGCCCGGCGGAACACCGGCTGGGCAATTACATGAGTCTGGCGAACGGCGGACGTTCGCTCCACTACTTTGCCATGGTGGGCGATTTGCCCTACACCGTGGGGAACCCAAACCGGCCCGTGCTCAGTAAGAGACTGCTTGGCTTTGGGACCAGCGTGGGGGCGCCCGTGCATCCTGTCGGGCGCGAGGTTTTCAAGCAACGGGACATCGCACCCGTATATGGCCCGTTGCTGATGGCGACCACCTGGGAACACAAGCGCAACGTCCCTGTGACATGCGAACGGATTGAGACACCATCCGCCAACAAGAACGCAATTGGCGTTGGCTACAATTCGGGCAAGACCTACGACATCGTCGTGGTGTATAACCGCGATCTGGCAAAACCACAGGCAGGAACGGTGAGACTGACCGACTTACCCCCTGGCCGCATCATCTACGACCTGTACAGCAACACGAAGATCGTCCACGACAAAGGGGCGTTCGATACCGACCTCCTCGAGCCGGGTGACGGCAGGATCTACTTGCTCGCGTCTCCCGTAACCTGCCGGCAGGTCGCGAGCATGGTCGCGCATACCCAATACGTTCTGCTCAAGCGTCTGTTCGATTTCTATTACCTGGAACAGCGCCACAACGGCATGGACATGACCGCTTTCTCGGAAGCGTTCGAGTTGCCGAAGAGCGAGGCAAAGCGCGAGCCTGCCCCTGCTCTAAGATCGCTGAGAGCTGCCTACGCTAACCTCAAGATGCGTGAGCAGGGCACGACCACCTTCGCCCGAACGCACAGCTTACTGCAGCAAGGCCAGGCTCAGTACGTCGAGTTCGCCGAGCGGCAGGCGAAACATTTGGCCAGGGACACCACTGAGGCCATCGTCGACGTCATCCGTCAGGACGGCTACGCCCAGTGGCAGGATGAAGCCGTGATGCTGTCGGACATCTACGTCTTGCTCAGAAACCTGCTTTACTTCGGCCGCACGGAGCAATCGCTGCCTCTGGCCGAGGAATGGGGCGCGTTAATGACTGCCATGCTTGCCAACTGCAGGGAAGGCTTCTACACCCCGCTGAACCCGGACAGCACCCGCACGCTGCACGCCCAGACTCTCGCCCTGAACGATTTCGACCTGCTCGCCGCGCTGGCCGACAACGTCCGCTGAGGACCGGCAGAGGGCAACAGCACTCCACGCTCCCCCGGCATTGGGGATCCCTCTCGGAGCTGCTCTGACGAGGGGGGCTGGAGTAGAAGCAAGGCGAGGGCCTGTCACTCACTCCCGGTATCAATGGTTCGGAAGAGAATGTCCATGGGCGCCAGTCCGTTCCCGTCCCCTCTCACTTCGTGACGAACGGTTCCTGGTCAGCGATCGTGTTTGTCAGTGGGTAATCCGTAAGGCAGTTGCCGTTGGGGTCGGCGATCGTGACATGACCGCCAGTCGTGCCAGTTGCCCGCAGTGTCACCGTGACCGTCTTTCCTCCATACTCGAACCTCAATTCAGTCTGTCCGTCGGTCTGCGTCAGACTGTGCGGCGGCAAGCTCTCGAGATCAGGGCCGCCTACTTCCAACAGATGCAGGAAGGTGTCGGTCGTCGCCCCCCGGGCCGGCGACACGTCTATCCGCCAGCGGCCCTGGGCCCTCCTGGCTTCGTCATCGAACCGACGCCATGCCGAGGCGCCGAGCGGGAACTCCCGGCCCTCGTCCCATCGGAATCCCTCGACAACGCGCGCCCGGGCGTCGATCGGGAGCAGCGTTCGGCCAGCGATTCGACCTTCGCCGTTGCCGGCGCGAAACGCTTGTCCCGCCAGCAGGATCGGGCGCTCTGCCATGTGGAGAACCCAGTCTTTGCGGTACGCTGCTCGGGTGCTCGTGATCCGGTCGAACAGCACAAACAGGTCGGGATAAAAGTGGATGAACTGCCGCGTGACAAGGCTGGCCTTCCTGCTGCTGTAGCTCGCGGTTGCGTCCGCGGCGGCGTACGTGAAGTGGGCATTGCTCATGAACGAGACGATCTCGGATCCTTCAACGTCGTCCTGACCGCCATAGTTCTCGCGTGTGCCTTTGTAGCCGGCAGCGCTGTACCTGCCGCCGACCGGAAACTTCTCACCCGGCATGTGGATCAACAGCGCGTTGTTGGAGACGGTCTGGTATTGGTAGTCGACGAAGTGGGTGACGTCGGCGTGCGGTGATCGATTGCCTGTATCCAGCGCCTGGAAGCCGTGCTTGTAGATGGTGAAATGAAGATTGTCGTACTGACGGTGCGCCATCGCCGTGCCGCCGGCCTGGAACATGGCGTAGGTGTCGCTGGGGCCGTTGCCGCTGCGGGAGAACACTTGGCCCATGTTCGGGAAGTAGAAGGCCCTTGGCAGCATTGCCGGGTCGAGTCTGGGGATGTCGAGGCGCCTCGGGGCGTGCAGGAATCGGTAGAACTCAGGCATAGTGCCGTTAGCGAACGCGTCGGCTACGTGCCGGGTCACCGACAGCTGGTTCGCGTCGGCGTGGGCGTAGAGCGTCAACAGGTTGTTCATGTGTACGTTCAGGGACTTCCCCGGGAACCGGTTTGCGGCACGCGTGGCGTGCCCCGCCCCGAATTCATAGACACGGTCGTTCTCGCCGTAGATCATGTTCCACATGATGTAGTAGGGGAACGTAAGCGTCTCGGGGGTCAGGCGTGCAAAGTCCAGGTCCAGTGCCGACCGCGCCACGTAGTAGAAGTCGATCAGACTCTCGGGATAGTGTCCGACCGCATAGCTAATCGTTGATGAACTACATCCCCCATACCGCCCGCGGATCGTCGCCCGGTAATACACCAGACGCAGCTGGTGCAGGTAACGCTGTTCCAGCCAAGGACGCAAGGTTGACTCTTTCAGTTCTTCGTCGATGAAAGACTTGTCGAGCGCAACCAGCGGGATGTAGAACATTAGCAGTCGCGGACTGTAGGCCCCGGTTGTTACGGGACGCATCGTGCCGGCGGGCTGTCTCTCCTTCGTACCCGCTTCCCAGTAAGCCCCTTTGGCGAAGTCTCCGCCGACAATGTAGAACTCCATTGCCTGGACATACCGCCGCAACAGGTTGGCTCGGGCGAGTTCCGGCAGCCCTCGGTAGATCCAGTCGTAGGCGGTCAACCAGTAGAGCCTGGAGTAACCGTCCCAGTGTATGGTAAGCCGTCGCCTGGCTCTCCGCTCGTAGGTCAGCAGAGCCGTCTCGAGCAACCATGTGGTCAAGTCGGCATAGCCTGCCTCCCCGGTATACAGGTAGACGGCGGCGGCCATCACTGCCAGGCGAGTGGGCTCGACCTGCCGCTGATCCGGTATCGAAAGGGCCCTCAGCTGATTGATGATCCCTTCGTGCTTCGACAAGTAGATCTGGGGTGTTGTCCGCGCGAATCCGCGTGTCTCTACCTCCTCGTCGATCCTTTTCTTGAAGAATGCGATCAGAGCGGCCTTTGACGGGTCTTTGCGGATGGCGACGAGGAGGTCTTCATTCAGGAACAGCCGCGGATGATCCGGGCGGATTCTGCGCTCGACGTCGATGTTGGCAAACGCCTCGAGGAACGATTCCTCGGTAGGGTACTGCACCCTCAACGGGACGGGAGACGCGTCGCGTGCGAGCGCTGCAGCGCCGGCGATCAGAAGAAGCCCGACGACAGTTGATCGGGTACTCATGGGCTCTCGTTTTCCCCTTGCCTACTGATGCTCATTCGCGCCTGCCTTCCCGCCTTTCATCAGTTCCGCCAGGAACTCTCGTGAGGTGTACCGCGAGCCCGCTTCTAGGTTGGGCAGATTGCCGTATGTCGTGCGGATGGCCCGGATGGCCACGTGCGGGAACGCGATGGTGTAGGTTCTCGCTGGATCGATGTCGGCCGTCGCCAGCGCGGGATGGAAGGCCAGGTCCGGATTCCGCCGGCCGGGATTCTCTCTGGTCAGGGCCTTCTCCAAAGCAGCGATTTCCTCGCCCGTGACCACGGAAAGTGCAATGGCGTCGCCGGACTCTGCCAGAACCCAGTCTGCCCCCGTGCTACTCTCGGGGTCCAGTCCCCAGACCGGGCCGGATGAGCCGCCGACCTTCCTGCTCAGATAGAAGTCGGCTTGAGCTTTGGCCTTCAGCAGAGCACGAACTGCCCTGGCCAACTCGTCCTTCCCGATGCCCTGGAAGCGATACGCCAGCGCCTGGGGATCCTGCGCCTGCCAAACCCACCCTCGCGTGAACTGCATGGCGTACCGGGAGACAGGTATCCCTGCCTCGATTCCCCGCACTGCAAGATCCGGCGCGTTCCGCGGCTCCCCGCCGCGACTGCGAACGAGGAAATAGGCAAGCGCCCTTGTCCAGGTAAGGTCCTCCCGCGGCCGGCCGATCGGCGCAACGATATACACCAGTCTTCGGGGAGCAAGCGGATTGTAATGGTGAAGGCTCAGGATGGTATCCTGAGCATCCAGAACCCGTCCACCAGCCTTCAGAGCGTTGTTCCCGTCGATCACAACGGGGAGCTTGGGCCAGATCCGTCGTGTGACCTCGTTGTCCTCGATTCCACCCAACAGGATCAGGTTGTAGCGACCCATGTCTGCCTGGGTGACGTCCCTGTCTGCCCTGACGGGGAATGCGGCCGTCGTCATAGCCCCGGCGCCACCGTAACGTGACAGCTTCCTCGCTTCGTCCCTGAAACGCACCATCTCCGCCTCTCTCCCCAGAGTCGGGTAGACGATCAGCAGCGGCTCGCCTTGATACATGTTCTCGGCAGCGCCCGACCGGTACGGCCTGACCTTGGCCGCCGGAGCTTGCCAAGCACGTTCGACCCGCCAACTGCCATCCTCGTGCACCATGGACAACTCCTGCGGCAGAGGCGCGTCGACCTCATGAGCAAGACCGGGCGCATCGATTCGCAGACGTCTGTTGGCAGCCACGGGCATGGCGGCCACATCCAGTGCCAGCACAGCCACGTTGGTTGGCTTCAGCACCACGGCCTGTGTCTCGGTATTCGCCGTTACCTCCGCATCCACCCGGGCCACGCGGCGGGGATCAACCAGGCGCTCGATGCGGAACCAATAGCTCTGACCGTGGGCGGGCCAATCGCACGAGTGGGAGACTTTCCTTGGACTCGGGTTGCGCACGTGTTTCGAACGCCAATCGTTCGCGTCGAAGGGCGCTTTCCGCCCGTGCCCTTCTTCGGGGAAAATGCGCAGATCCATGGGATGCCCCAACTGCTTAAGCCGACTCTCGGCCCACTGGACCTTGTTGACCGGCTGTCCGACATCCAGCCCTCCGCATCGATTGATGACAGAGATGTTCCCCAGGTTCTCGAAAAACAGGTGATCCAAGGGCTCGCCTGCACTGATCGATGCGCCGGCGAAGAACCGGGGATACCGCGTGATCAGGAACCACGTCCCGTTGCCGCCATTCGAATGCCCCCCCACGTAGACACGGTTCCGATCGATGCTGTACCACCGTAGGGCGTAAGCCAGGACGTCCCTGGCCGATACCTCCCCCATGCCTCTGAAGCTGTTGTACCCGTGCCCCCAGGGGGCGATCTCGATGTAGTCTCTCGCGACCGGCCCGTCGTGAGGCTCCAGCACGCCGCCCCCCGCGTGCAAAGTGACCACGAGGGGATACTTCCTCGTCGCATCGTAATCGTCGGGAACGACGCACAGGTAGTGGGTACCCGTTCCCAGGGCAGTGCTGTAGATGTAGCCGAGGAAGCAGCCTCGTTTCTGGTCGTAGTAGCTTTCGCCCTTGTCAGCCATCTTGACCGCCTGAGCCGCCTGCGTCAGCAAGGCGAAATCCGCCTCCGAACTTGGCGGGTCCTCTCGCTCAAGCAGTGCAAGTGCCGCGGCGACCAGGCCTCGGTGCTGCTCCAGCACGGGTGTGTCCAGCCGGGAAACCCAGGGCTGGTGAACCTTGTAGAGCCGGGCGTAATCAGACTTCCGCTGCAGGAACTCCCTGAGCTGGCCGACCGTAACCGAGTGTGGGAGGTCGACAGTGTTGACGACGTCGCCGCCGTAGTCGACGGTGAGCACCTTGTAGGCGACACCGTCCTGCGGGGGAGGCAGCGGAACCTTGACCGATGCCCGGTCCGGACCATCGGCCTCAAACAGCCCCTTCGCCAACACGTTGTCTCCCTCACTGATGACCACTTCGTGCCCCCGGCGCACCCCTCGTCCCATCACCTTCACATAGGACCGGAACCCCGAGAGGTCGTAGCCGGCCACCGCCGAGAGCCGAAGCCGCGGTCTGGTGTCATCCACCAGTGTCAGCTCATGCATGTCGTTCCCGTTGTAGCTGGTGCCGCGGCCGAGATGGAAGGACGCGCGGTGTTTTCGCGACTCCTCGTTCTGGCGGGTGTCGCCGTCCTGTACCCACAGTTGGAAGGACGCAGTGGCGCCGGCCGCGGCGCGCAGACCGATGCTCGTCCAGGGGACCATCCCCTCGAGCACGTACCGTTTGTCCTCACCCGCAATCGCATACTTCGGACGCACCGATCTGTCCACGTTGCCAGCGCTCACCTCCAAGCCGCCGCGGTAGGAGACCTCGAGGGGCTCGGCACCAAACTGCGGACTGAACGTCAAATGGTAGGCCGTGCTTCCCTCGCCCCGACGGGCCCTGCGCAGGTAGAGTTCCACGTGATCCGGTCCAATCGTGTCCCTCCTGTGAACTTTCTTGTGGCAGATGTCGTCCTGCACCCAGACGAGGAACCACAGTCCCTCAGTCGTCCAGCCCAGCTTCATAGAGACGTTGTGGTCTCTGGCCGCCCGGTGTTTACCGTACTGAGGAAGCAGGATCTCGAAACCGTGCCCCTTGCCCTCCCAGTCCCCGGCGTTGCCGTCGATCCTGATGCCCTCGACCCGCGGCAACTCAAAGGTCCTGCGGACATCTCCCGCGACAGCCCTGCCGTGGGACACCAGGAGAGCGCCCAGGATGCAGGAAACACTCAGGAATCTGTGAACACGCATCCATCTGCCTCCATTGCCCTGCGGTTCAACGTAAGCGCTCGGTGAACTGCGCCTGAGCACGGATCCGAGCCGCGACGGGACGTCAGGGGAGGGTACATCTGGAAGCGT
>CAZXDF010000206.1:0-4230 GCA_964639345.1 uncultured candidatus Brocadiaceae bacterium
GGTGACGGGCGTCTGTGGACCTCATGTGCGAAACGGCCGTCCAACGGGGTTGTGCCAGGAACCCACTCCTCACCGTAACCCCTTTGTGGCGCCTGGCGCCCATATCCCACCTGAGCCCCGTGCCTGACGCCTCCCGGAAGCCCCCTGCGCCACCCGCTACCCGAGGGAAGCCTCGCCGCCTCCGCTGGCCGAGGTGCCGGAAGCGCTTGACCTCGACCGCCGGAGGTCCTGCGGCGTGGAACCGAATGCCCCACGTGCTGACCGTGGCCGGCTCGCCGGGCATGACGGGCGCCGGGTGCCTGGCCGCCCGGGCCGCCCAGCGCGCCGGAGCGGGCCTGGTGACGCTGGCGCTTCCGCGAAGCCTGAACCTGGCGGCCGAGGTGGCCCTGGGCAGCATCATGTCCATGCCCCTGCCCGAGACCGAGCAGGGCGCCCTCGGCATGGCGGCCGCACGCGCGGTGCTGGACGCGGCTGGAAGGGGAGAAGGGGGCCGAGGCCCGGCGCGCCCCTTCGACGCCTTCGCCCTCGGGCCGGGGCTGCGCACGGGTGAGGAGACCGGCCGAATGGTGCGCGTGCTCGCGCGGGAGTTGCCCGGCACGGTTGTGATCGACGCCGACGGCCTGAACGGGCTGGCCGGGCGGGTCGGCGAGTCGCTGGCGGGGCGCTCGGCCCCGACGGTGCTCACGCCCCATCCGGGCGAGATGGCCCGCCTGATGGGCCTGGCCGGCGCAGCGGAAGTGCAGGCGGACCGGGAGGGCCTCGCCCGCCGCCTGGCCCTGGAGGCGGGGGCGGTGGTCGTGCTCAAGGGCAGGGGAACCGTGGTGACGGACGGGCGGCGCCTGGCGGTCAACGGGACCGGCAACCCCGGGATGGCTTCGGGCGGGATGGGGGACGTGCTGACGGGCCTGATCGCCGGGCTAACCTGCCAGGGCCTCGGGGCGTTTGAGGCCGCTCGTCTCGGCGCGTTCGTGCACGGCCTGGCCGGGGACCTGGCCGCGCGGCGCGTGGGGGAGCTCTCGCTGATCGCTGAGGACGTGCTGGCGGCCACGCCAGGGGTTCTGCGGGCGCTGGAGGCGCTGTCCCGCTCCTCGAAGGACGCCGGCGTCTCGGCGGCGGCCCTCGCGGAGGCGGTGCTGGGCGCGGGAGATGAATGCGCCTGAGGCGCTCCTCCGCCGCGCGTCCCCGCAATGCGCCGCACGGACCGCGCGGCGCCGGCAGGCAAGCGACTTGATTTTGGCCCCCCGATTCTTGATAATGCTGCCGCCAGGCACCCCATGGTGAGGCGCTCCGCAGAGGCCAGTCTGCATCCGGCCGGACGAGTCCGGGGAGCAGCCCCTTCCCCGGGCGGGAGACACGAATGAGAATTGGCGTGGCCTACTACCCGGAGCAGTGGCCGGAAGACCGCTGGCCCGTGGACGCCCGGATGATGCAGCAGATGGGGGTTGACGCCGTCCGGGTGGGGGAGTTCGCCTGGTCGAGCCTGCAACCCAGGCGTGAGCGGTTCGAGATGGACTGGCTGGAGCAGGCGGTGGAGGTGCTTGCCGAACACGGTCTCAGGACCATCATGGGCACCCCGACGGCCGCGCCGCCGATGTGGCTGTTTCGGAGGCATCCGGGCATCATGCCCGTCGGCCCGGACGGCCAGAGGTGGTACTGCGGCAGCCGACGCGAGCTGTGCGTGAACAATTCGGCATACCGGAAGTATTCCCGGCGCATTGTCGTTGAGCTTGCCAGACACTTCGGCGGGAACTCGAACATCTGCGCCTGGCAGGTGGACAACGAGATCGGTTGCAGCGCCCTGCCGGCATGTTACTGCGACGAGTGCGAGAAGGCCTTCCGCCAGTGGCTCAAGCGCCGCTACGGGACCATCGGGCGGCTCAACCGTATGTGGGGCACGAGGTTCTGGAGCCAGACCTTCAGCGATTTCCACGACATTCCCGTTCCGCGCCGCACGCCGGCCGGGCCGCATCCTTCGCTCGCGCTGGACTATCGGCACTTCACGTCCGCGAGTTACCGGGCGTTTCTGGCGGAGCAGAGCGGGATCATCAAGGAACACGCCGGCGAGGATGCGCCCGTCACCACCAACATGGCGCCGCCGCTGGCCGTGCCCGGCCTGAACATGTTCTCCCTTGCCAGGGAAGAGGACGTGGTTTCCGTGGACAACTTCCCGCGGGACGGTTCCTGCCCGGACGAGGCCGCCCTGACCCTGGACCTGGCCCGATCGGCCGGGCGGCGCGCGTTCTGGGTCATGGAGCAGCAGGCAGGCGCCACGCTCATCCCCGGGCGCGCCGGGCCGCCCCGGCCCGGCCAGTTGCGCCTCTGGTCATACCAGGCCGCCGCGCGCGGGGCGGAGATGATCGCCTATTTCCGGTGGCGCACCTGCCCGGCGGGTCAGGAGATGCACTGGTACGGCCTGCTCGACGCCGACGGAAAGCCCGGTCGCCGGTTTCAGGAGATCAAGGCGACCATCGGCGAGCTAAAGGACCGCGCCGAGCTCTGGAAAGGCCGCCTCCCGGGTGCCGATGTGGCCGTCATGCTGGACTACGGGTCGGCCTGGGCGCTGGAGGCGACGCCGATCGGTGCGAAGCTGGACTACTTCGGGCAGCTCCGCGACGTCTACACGGCGCTGCGGCGCATGGGGGTGCAGGTGGACTTCGTGGCGCCGGGGCGCAACCTGAGCTACTACCGCGCGGTCGTCGTGCCTATGCCTTTCGTCTGCCCGGCGGGCCTGGGCAAGCAGCTCGAGACCTATGCCGCGCAAGGCGGGTGGGCGCTGGTGACGGCCCCGGCCGGATACAAGACGCCCGAGAACACGGCCATCGGCCGACCCCTGCCCGGCGAACTGCGGGACGTGCTTGGCGTGGAGGTGGCGGAGCACGACGTGCTCGGCGGCGAGTCGCAGAACGCCCTGCTGTTTGACGACGGGACGAGCTTCCCGACAGGCCCCTTCTGCAGCGTGATGGAGCTTCGCGGGGCGGAGCCGTTGGCACGGTACGAGGCGCAGTACTATGCCGACTCGCCCGCGGCCACGGTCAGGGAAGTCGGCGCCGGGCGGCTTTACTTCCTCGGAGCGCTCGTGGGCCCGGAGTGTTACCGCGCCCTGTTGGGGCGCATTGTGGAGGGGGCCGCCGTGGCGCAGAGCAACCTGTCCTCGGAGAGCATCGAGGTAGTCCCCCTCACGCCGGGATCGGACCGCAAGGGACTCACGTTCGTTCTGAATCACTCGTCGGAGCCGGCCAACCTGCCCCTGCCCGGGGAGAATGCCTGCCGGGACCTGCTGACGGGGCAGGTCTGCCGCGGCGAGGTGGCGCTGCCGGGCTACGGCGTCGTCCTGCTGGAGATGTAGCCGCGCGGAACGCATCGGAAGGGGCGGTGCGCGGGGCGATGGTTCGCTGCCTGAGGGCCGCTGCATCTCGGCTGCCATGACACCGGAAGAGGGAGTCAACCTCGTGGACGCTTTGCTTCTGGCGGGGGGCTACGCGACCCGCCTGTATCCACTCACGCTCGACCGGCCCAAGGCCCTGCTTCCCGTGGGCGGCAGGACTATCGTGGACCGGATCATCGACCTGCTGGTGGCCAGCGACAAGATCGAGCGCTTCTTCCTCGTCACGAACGCCAAGTTCGCCCCGCACTTCACCAGTTGGCTCGGCACGCGGACCTGGGAGAAACCCGTCGAAGTCATCAGCGACGGCACCACATCGAACGAGGGCCGCCTGGGCGCGATGGGCGACCTCCGGTTCGCCCTGGATCACGCCGACCTGGACACGGCACGGGGCCTGTTCGCGCTGAGCACCGACAACCTCACGCGCCTCGACCTCACCCAACTGGTCAGGCTCTCGCAGGAGCGCGGGGCGACGGCGGTGTTCGCGCTGCGCGTGAGCGACCCCGCCCGGCTCCGGCGTATGGGCGTGGTGCTGCTGGATGAGGCCGGCAGGGTGATCGATTTCGTGGAGAAACCGAAGGAACCCAAGAGCGACCTGGGCGTGCCGTCGTTCTATGCCTACAGCGCCAGGGCCGTCGGCCTCGTCAAGGACTACCTCGACGCCGGCGGCAACCCCGATGCGCCCGGTCACTTCATCGAATGGCTTGCCCACAGGGAGCCGGTCTACGCCTGCGTGACCGAGGAGGCCATCTGCGATGTCGGCACGTTGGAGGCCTATGAAGCGGCGTGCCGGCAGTACGGGGGCGACGAGCAGCACTCGACATGAAGAGCACCCCGCCCGCCGCTTT
>CAZXDF010000207.1:0-13004 GCA_964639345.1 uncultured candidatus Brocadiaceae bacterium
AGGAAACCCCATCCAATTCTCTCATAACAACTGGCACAAGAAGCGGGAAGGGGTCATCCCCATCTCCTGATTTGCGGGGCCAGGTGACCTTGGCTTGAACGCACAACCAGTGTACCCCTCACTCCAAGCGGTCTCAAGACCCTGTTCTTCAACCCGTCCCCGCCATGGCCTCGACGACGAGGTCGCCCACCTCGGCCGTGCCGTAGCCCATCCTGCCGGCCGCGAGGCTCTCGAGCTTGTTGGTCGTGATGGACATGACGGCGGTCTCGACGCGCTCGGCCGCCGCGGCCTCGCCCAGCTCCGCCAGCAGCATCCCCACCGCGCCGATGGCGGCCCGGGGGGTGATGACGTTCTTCCCGGTGTATTTCGGCGCGCTGCCGCCGATGGGCTCGAACATGCTGACCCCGTCGGGGTTGATGTTGCCGCCGGCCGCGATGCCCATGCCGCCCTGGATCATCGCGCCGAGGTCGGTAATGATGTCGCCGAACATGTTGCAGGTCACTATCGTGTCGAACCACTCGGGGTTCTTGACCATCCACATGCACGTGGCGTCGACGTGGGCGTAGTCGCGCTTGATGTCGGGGTATTCCTCGCCGACCTCGTGGAAGGTGCGCTCCCACAGGTCGTGGGCGTAGGTGAGCACGTTGGTCTTGGCGCAGAGGGTGAGCATCTTCTTGTCGTCGCGCCGGCGGCAGTACTCGTAGGCGTATCGGATGCAGCGCTCGACGCCGAAACGGGTGTTGATCATCTCCTGCACCGCGACCTCCTGCGGCGTCCCCTTATAGGTGAACCCACCCGAGCCCGTGTAGAGGCCCTCGTTGTTCTCCCGGACGACCACGAAGTCGATCTCCTCCGGCCCCTTGCCCTTCAGCGGGCAGTCGACGCCGGGGTAGAGTTTGACCGGGCGGAGATTCACGTACTGCTGGAGCTCGAAACGCATCCGCAGGAGCAGGCCCTTCTCGAGGATGCCGGGCTTGACGTCGGGATGGCCCACGGCGCCCAGGTAGATCACGTCGAAGGTGCGCAGCTCATCTACGGCCCCGTCCGGCAGCACCTCGCCGGTCCTCAGGTAGCGGTCCCCGCCGAAGTCGTAGTGCGCCGTCTCATACTGGAACCCTTCGAGTCCCGCCACGGCTCCTAGCACCTTAAGCCCTTCCGCGACGACTTCCGGCCCGGTGCCGTCACCGGGAATGACTGCGATCCTGTACATGCGCGTTCTTCCTTATGCCTTGGGCCGAGCCGGCGGGCGCAGCCAACACGCTGTGATGACGGTGAGAGAGCGGACAGGAGGATAGTGCGCGCCGGGGGGAAAGTCAAACTCCGCAGGGAGTTGCGGGCGCCGGGGGAAGCCGGGCGTCAGGCCCGCGTGAGCCTGCTCTCGCACTGTCGGACCAAGTCGGCCGCGTCCGGGTCGGACTCGATGAGCTGCTCGATCCTGCCGAGGGCATGCTTGACGGTGCTGTGCTTTCTGCCCCCGAAGAAGCGTCCGATCTCGGAGAGCGAGGCGGGGGTCAGCCGGCGGGCAAGATACATGCCCATCTGTCGCGCCTGGCACACCGAGCGAGTGCGTCCGGGACCTGCAAGCTGGTCCTGCGTCACGGGCAGGAACTCGGTCAGGACCTGCGTGATGTCCCCCAGGCCGACCATGCGGCGGCGGGCCCCCGCCGCTACGTTGAGGACCCGGTGCAACATGGCGAAGCCCGCCCTATCGGCGCCTTCCAGCGAGACGCACGCGGCCAGCGAGCGCACCGCGCCGTTGAGCTCCCGTATGCTGCCGCCGCAGCGCTCCGCAAGGAGGCCGAACACGGAATCGTCGGCCTTCAGGCCGCGGCGTCGCGCCAGCTCCTGCGCAAGGGCCTTCTGCTCCTGCGACGGCGGGACTGCCAGCTCCACACACAACGCTTCCGCCGCCAACGAGCGCAGGGCCGGCCGGGCCTGCGCGAAATCCTTCGGGTGGGTCGTGGAGCTCAGCACGACCCTCCGGCCGGCGTCCAGGAGGCTCTTGATCGTGTGCACAAGCTCATCCTGGGCGGCCATCTTCCCGTCCAGGAACTCCACGTCGTCCATGGCCAGCATCCCGGAGGTGCGGTAGCGCTTGCGGAAGGGCCGGGTCTTCCTGCCCTGGATGGCGTGGTAGTAATCGTTGCCCCAGCCCTCGGCCATAGTGTATTCGTATCGCTCGACCGCACCGCAGGCGAGTGCGGCGCCGCAGATGGCCTGGAGCAGCGTGGTCTTGCCCACACCCTGGCCGCCCAGCACGACCAGGAACGGAAAGCGCGGGGTTCCCGGGCACGCGATCTCGCAGGCGGCGAGGTAAGGCCAGCGGTTCGCCTCGGTTACGACCATCTCATCCAGACGCAGGCGCGGCGATGGCGCCGGGCCGGGCCGCGGCGAGCCGGCCTTGACGCGGGCAGCGCGCTCCCGAGGCGGTTCGGCCTCGGCCGAGGCGGTTTCGGTCTTGCCCTGGCCCTCTTCCCCGTCGGCCCCGACGCGCTGCCTGGCCCTCATCTCCTGCAAAAGCCCCGGCTCCACATCGAAGCTCACCTCGACTCCCGGCCCCAGCAACTCGCCGGCCGCCTCCCGCACGGCTTCCCTGTACTGCTCCTCCAGGTACTGCTTTACGATCACGTTGGGCACGCCCACCACAAGCGAATCGCCGTCGAGACCCATCAGGACGGTCTTGTTGAACCAGATGGCGTATCGCTCCAGGCCGAGCCGGCGCTTGATATTCTCCTGTATCTGCAGCCAAAGCTCTTTCCTTCGCGGCTCATCGGCGAGGTCCGGGGGGGCGGGGCCGGCCTGAAGGCGCCCGTCCGGGGGGAGCGCCCTGTCCAAAACCTCGCCGCTATGTTCGCCGTCCGACACAGACTCCCTCCGCTGCGGCACACACTGGCCGTTGTTTGTTGACGATGAGCCGGTTCTAGTACGTCAGGGAACCCCAATAGCAGGAAGCGAAACTGCCCATCTGCACCAATCTCTTCCTACAGGCCAAGCCCGGTTGGTGCGCCGTGGGTCGCGCAGGCCCGGCTTCCAGCAGTATGCGATAATGGGATCCATTCTTGGCAAGCTCATCTCCGGTGTCCAGCGGCTCCCACCACGGTCCCCAACTGTCGACTGTCGACTCCTGTATTGAGGATAGGGGAGATGGTAGGGCCTCGCCGGCGGCCCGTCAACTTGCGGTCGTGCTACAATCGTGCCCGATGGTTCCGCCGCTTTTGCTGAAGCAGTTGGCAGTGAACCACTTGAAAGGAACCCGGAAGGTTCAAGATTTTTTCCTGCCGCGCCGCGTTTTTGCATATCCGTCTGATTGACCACGTACGCTGCTGCGCGTTGAGTGTGAACGCGAAAGGACTTAGGTGAGGGATGCCGAGGGCGGAGCCGGCCCAGGGTCATCCAGGAAGCCCTCAGAGGGCTTCAGGAGGCGTTATGGGCCTTCTGAAGAGTGGCGCTTCGTGACGGGTAGCACGCTCGGGTCAGACGTGGTACGGCATTGTTGACGTGCGAATCATCGAGAGCGCCCAGTGCGCGTCCCTATTGTGGGAGCGGACTTTTCCCAAGATTTTTCATCGGCCCGTCGACTACCCTACCGGTACCCTAACGGGAATCCGTCCGGGCCATCGCGACCGATGACCGGCCTCCCGGGGCGCTAACGCACGGCGGCGCAAAACAATATTTCATGCCGGGGCGCCTTGTCTGCTATAATGCTACGGTATTTCGTACGCGAACGAGTTAGGTGCCCGGCGCTCGCCGAGGCCCCGGGCAGGCGGCTGCGGTCTTGTCCTGCGGGCAACGGACACGAGGGTCCGGCCCGGGGGCGTACGAGCGGCGAACGGCCGCCGCAAGAGGTGCGCTTACGGATCCCCGCCAAGGAGCATGAGATGCGGTTGAGCGAGAAGTTCTACAGGGACCTCCTGGACACAGTACACGAGGGTGTGTTCATTGTCGCGGCGGACGGACTGATCGAGTACTGGAGCAGGGGCGCGGAAACCATTTCGGGCTACAGCAGCGCGGAGATGCGGGGCAGGCACGGTTGCGAAGAGGGCAACCTCCATCTCGACGAGGCGGGCAGTCCGCTCCGAGATGAGGATTGTCCCCTCACGCGGACCCTGGCCGAGAACCTGCGCGACTCCGACGTTGTGGGCCGCTGGGGCGGGGAGGAATTCCTGGCCCTGCTGCCCTATGCGGACGAGGGGGAGCTTATCTCGCTGGGCGAGAGGATGCGCCGGAGCGTGGAGGAGGCCGAGATCGAGTTCGCCGGCAGCACCATACGGGTGACGGTCTCGGTCGGCGGCACCCGGGCGAAGGGGGACGACACGACGGCCTCGCTGTTCGAACGCGTCGACCGGATCATGTTCCGGAGCAAGGAGGCCGGGCGCAACCGCGTCACCATCGCGTAGGGCCGGTGCTCGCGCTCGACATGTCCGTCGCTTACCTCATACGCTTGTCCTTTGACCGTCACCCCGCGCGCTTGAGGACGGTGCGCGGAAACGCTACAATCTCCCGTCAGTGGCACGCCGTGCGCGCCTGAGCACGGCCAGTGCAACTGGTTTGGGTGGCACAGGCAACGACGGCGCTGCAAGCGCTCCTGGCGGCACAGGCAACGACGGCGCTGCAAGCGCTCCTGGTGGCACAGGCAACGACGGGTGCGGCGCGTGCGTGCGCGCCCAAGGATGGAAAGAATGGCACAGAGAGAGAGAGTGGTGCTCGCCTATTCCGGCGGGCTGGACACGAGCGTGGCGATCAAGTGGATCGAGGACACCTACGGCCTCGACGTGATCACGCTGACGGTCGAGATGGGTGCGCAGAAGAACCTCGGCGCCGCGCGCGATCGCGCCCTGCGTCTGGGCGCGGTGGAAGCGCTTATGTTCGACGCGCGCGACATCTTCGTAAGATATTTCGTCTGGCCCGCGCTCCAGGCCGGGGCGATCTACGAGGGGGTCTATCCGCTGGCCACGGCGCTCGGGCGGCCGCTGATCGCGAAGCTCCTGGTGGACACCGCCCGCCGCCACGGCGCGAAGGCGGTGGCCCACGGCTGCACCGGCAAGGGCAACGACCAGGTGCGCTTCGACGTGGGCGTGAAGACGCTGGCGCCGGAGCTGCGAATCATCGCCCCGGCGCGCGAGTGGGGCATGACGCGCGATGAGGAGATCGCCTACGCCCAGAAGCACGGCATCGAGATCGACGTGACGCGCAGCAGCCCTTACTCGACCGACGAGAACCTCTGGGGCCGCAGCGTGGAGTGCGGCGCGCTCGAAGACCCCTGGGTCGCCCCGCCCGAGGACGTCTACCGGTGGACCGTCAACCCGCAGGAGGCGCCGGATGAGCCCGAGGAGGTGGAGATCGAGTTCAACACCGGCATCCCGGTGGCGCTGGACGGGGAGGTGCTGGACGGGCCGGAGCTGATCGCGCGGCTCAACCGGCGCGCCGGCGCTCACGGCGTGGGCCGCATCGACCACGTCGAGAACCGCCTGGTGGGCATCAAGAGCCGCGAGGTCTACGAGGCGCCCGCGGCCGTAGTGCTGCACGCGGCGCACCGCGCCCTGGAAGGGCTCACGTTGACGCGGCCGGCCCAGCGATTCAAGGAGCTGGTCAGCCAGAGGTATGCGGACCTGATCTACGACGGCCTCTGGTACAGCGCCTTCCACCAGGGCCTGGTCGCCTACGTGCTTTCCAGCCAGCGCACAGTCACCGGCACGGTGCGGATGCGCCTCTACCGCGGGCAGGCGGTGAAGGCGGGCGTGGAGAGCCCCTTGAGCCTCTACAGCAAGTCCCTCGCCACCTACGACGAGGGCGACCAGTTCGACCACCAGGCCGCGCTCGGCTTCATCGCGCTTCACGGCCTGCCCACGCGCCTTCAGGCACAGGTTCAGATGCAGGCGCTGGCCCCGGAGACGGTCCGCACCGCCATAATGCCCCCCGATATGAAGGCCGAGTAGGGGCCGCCCGGCTCGGCCGTGGGGGTTTTTGGGGTTGACATCCGGGGCGGGATTGGGGATACTTCCGGCGCTGGGACGATGGAGGGGCGTTGCGGTTAACTCTACGGGGCCGCCCAACGCATGAGGGACCAGAGGAAGACCAAAGCGCAGCTTGTCGGGGAGTTGCATGAGGCCCGGCGCCGCATTGCCGAGCTGGAGGACAGTGTCGGGCTGCTCGACTTATCCGAAGCGCCCGGGGGGCCTGGGGCCGCCGCTGCGCATGTGGAACTGGGACGTCAGCTCGATGTCGGCTTCCGCCGGCTGGTTGAGCAGCTCCCGGCGATCTCCTACACGGCCGCCCTCGACGAGCACCCTCTACATCAGCCCCCAGGTCGAGCCCCTGTTGGGCTGCACGCAGGAGGAATATGCCGCGGACCCCGACCTCTGGCTTCGGCTGGTGCACCCCGAGGACCGCGAGCGCGTGCTGGCCGATGTGGCCCGCTGCCACGAGACCGGGGAGCCACTTGCCACCGAATACCGCATGGTGACGGGCGACGGGCGCATAGCGTGGTTTCGTGACCAGGCCGCCATCGTCCGCGACGAGACCGGCGCGGGCGGCGTGCTGCTGGGCGTGATGACGGACATCACCGAGCTCAAGCGGGCTGAGGAGGCCCTGCGCGAGAGCGAGGAACAACTCCGGGCGGTGTTCGAGAGCTCTCACGACCTGTTGTCGCTGACTGATGACGGCGGCAGGGCGCTGTTGGCCAACTCTGCGTGGCAGAGGATACTTGGATATATGCCTCAAGAAGAGGAGCACTCGCGCGATAGGACTCATCCGGATGACCGGGCACGGGTTCTGGAGGCGTGGGAGGCGTTTGTCGGCAACGATAGCCCCATCACGGATCTGGTCCACCGATATCAGACCGCCGGCGGGGATTACGTCTTTCTCAAGACCACCGCCCGAAGGGTCACGGTAGGGGGGCAACGGTGCTGCTTCGTCTCTTCTCGCGACGTCACGGCCCGTGTGCGGGCGGAGCAGGAACGGAGAAGGCTGACGGAGCAATACCGTGACGTGACAAATCTCACCGGCGACATCATCGTAAAACTGGATGAAGAAGGGAGCTGGACTTTTCTGAACGACGGTGCGTGTGAGTGCTGGGGTGAACCGAGGGAGAAGCTTCTAGGCCGGAAGGCCATTGATTACGTGCATCCTGACGATGTCGAGAAGACGAACGCGGCCGGTCGAGGGCTTGTCGAATCTGTGGACATGGTCAGGGGCCTGACAAATCGCCAGAAGACGCCGAACGGATGGAGAACGGTGGAGGAATGCCACGCCCATCGTCGACGCGGTCGGAAACTACGCCGGGTTCCAGGCTACCGGCAGGGACATCACCGAGCGCGTGCAGGTGCAAGAGGCGCTGCAGGAGAGCGAGGAGAAATACCGCCGCCTCTTCGAGGGCCTGAACGATGCGGCCTTTGTCGCTGACGCGCAGACCGGCGTCATTCTCGAAGCGAACGCACGGGCTGAAACGCTGTTGGGACGCACGCGCGAGGAGATCGTCGGAATGCATCAGATCGAGCTGCATCCTCCTGCGGAGGCGGCGCGCTATCGCGAGAAATTCGCAAGCCACGCGGCGAAGGGCCGTGTCGCGGAGCAAGACGCCGATGTCCTCAGGAAGGATGGGACCGTGGTGCCGGTGGCGATAAGCGCGGCTACGATGACCCTGGGTGGCAGGTATCTGATGCTCGGGCTCTTCCGCGACATCACCGAGCAGCGGCGCCTGGAGCGCGAGTTCCTGAACCTGGGCGCCAGCATCCAGCGGCGCATCGGCCAGGACCTCCACGGGAGCCTGGGCCAGGTGCTGACCGGGATCGCCTTTCACGCCAAGGGGCTGGAAAAGGAGTTGGCCGCACGTGACGGGCAGGCAGCGGAAAAGGCCGCGCGGGTACGCCAATTGGCCAACGATGCCATCTCGCAGGCGCGGAGCCCGGCGCAGGGCCTGTGCCCCGTTGAGCTGGGGGCCGATGGCCTGATGAGCGCCCTGGAGGAGCACGCCGCCGTCGTTCAGGAACTGTTCGGCATTCCATGCAGCTTCCGGTGCGATCACCCCGTCCTGATCGAGGACCATGACCGGGCCACCCAGCTCTATTACATCGCCCGTGAGGCGACCAACAACGCCGTGCGGCACGCGGCCCCACGCAGCATCACGGTCGCATTGCGGGCGGACGACGGCATGATAAGCGTCGTGGTGCGGGACGATGGCAAGGGGCTCCTGCCGGACTGGGAGGAAAGCGGCGGGATGGGCGTGAGGACCATGAGGTACCGTGCTGCGATGATCGGCGGCACGCTCGATCTGCACTCCCACGAAGAGGGGGGCACCACAGTGACGTGCGTCCTGGACATGCACGCGAACTCTAACGGGGGAGGGGTTGACCATGAGGGCAAAGGAGCAAGTGAGGCGGCGCGCGAAAGTCGCGAAGGTCCTGATCGTTGACGACCATCCGATAGTGCGCGAGGGGCTCGCACAGCTCATCGACCAGGAAGATGACCTCACCGTCTGCGGCGAGGCCGAAGGCACGCGCGACGCCCTCGAGGCCGCGGAGGCCGCGCGTCCCGACATCGCCATCGTCGACATCTTCCTGAGGGAGGCAAGCGGCATCGAGCTGGTCAAAGACCTCGTGGTGCGCTTCCCTGGCCTGGGCATTCTTGTGCTTTCGATACACGATGAGTCAATCTACGCCGAGCGTGTGCTGCGCGCCGGCGCCCGCGGCTACATCATGAAACAGGAGGCCACCGAGGAAGTCGTCTCCGCCATCCGCCGCGTGCTCGCCGGGGGCATCTACCTGAGCGAGAGCATGGCCGACCGCATCCTGGGCAAGGTCTTCAAAGGCAAGTGCCTCGCCGGCACCTCGCCAATCGAGCGCCTGAGCGATCGCGAGCTTGAGGTCTTCTACCTCGTCGGGCGCGGGCAGGGCACCCGGGACGTCGCCGAGCGCCTGCACCTGAGCATGAAGACCATCGAGACCTACCGCGAGCACATAAAGGAAAAGCTCAACCTCAAGAACGCCACAGAATTGCTCCAGCACGCCATCCAATGGGTGCAGGGACAGCAGCCGCCCTGAGGCACTGTTGCAAGACCCCATCCGAACATTCCCGGCACTTGCACCCGAGGCCACGCGGTTCATACGGGGGCGGACGGTGTCTGCCCTCTCTGCCCTCACCGATACGACCATAGGGGAATCCCCCATGAAAGAAATACGACACGGCCCGATTGCGGCTCGGCCCTGATGTGGCTATGCTGATCTACTTCGCTATTTGACAAGCTGTTCTTGGAACATCCGGATGGCTCGGTCCTGTTGCGAAGAACACCCACTGGCGCTGCCTCGCGACCGTCGCCGTCAGGATGTGGCTGGTGTAAGCTTCCCGTGTTGTGCCGGTCTTGTGCGGACGAAGTGTTACCCGCTAAGGTTGGCCCTGTCTGGATTGGAGCCCGCACGAGGGGATGTTAGGTATTTGCAGCCGTAAGTATGGGGCGCGACGCAAGAATAGGGCGCGGGAAGCTCAACCGGTCTGGCTGCCCTCAGCCGGGCGAAGTGTTCTTCTTGAACTTCGGTGGGGTGCGGTTGTAGTATCGCTTTGTCCGGTGGAGGGCGGGCGCTTGAGGCTGTCGTAGATACGGCAGCCTCCTTTTTCTTGCCGACTCGTCCTCTCTTGTTTCCTATCCGCCGGGGGTTATACTGGGCCTGCTGTCCAGAGGCAGCGTCGGCGAATGTGTCGCTTCCAGCCCGCTCGCAAGTCCTGGGTATGTCGCCGAGCCTGCCGCCGAAGCGGGAACCGCCCCCTCACGATGATCCACCTCGAAACCTGCACGAGCTACGATCCCGGCGAGGTCCGTCGCGCCGCGGGCCGGGCCTTCGGCGCCGTGGGAGGGGCGGCAGCGCTCATCCCGCCGGGCGCTCGGGTGCTCGTCAAACCCAACCTCCTGGCGGCCAGGCCCCCTGAGATGGCGGTGACGACGCATCCCGCCGTCGTGGACGCCGTGCTGCGGATCGTGCTGGAGCGCACGCGGGACGTCGCCGTCGGCGACAGCCCCGGCCTGGGCGACGCGCACGCGGTGGCCGAGGCGAGCGGCATCGCCGAGGTGTGCAGAGACCTGGGGGTGCCGGTCGTCGACTTCCGGGATTCCGTGCAGGTGAGGACGGCCCCCGGGGCGCTCTTCCCCGGCCTGGAGGTCGCGCGTGAGGCGCTCGACGCCGACGTCATCATCAACCTGCCGAAGCTCAAGACCCATGGCATGATGCGCCTGACCATGGGCGTGAAGAACATGTTCGGCTGCGTGGTCAAGGCGCGCAAGCCCCAGTGGCATTTCCGCGCCGGGAGGGATGCCGGGATGTTCGCCGCCATGCTCGTCGACGTCTACGAGCGCCTGCGGCCGGCCGTGACGATAATGGACGCGGTCGTGGGCATGGAAGGGCAGGGGCCGGGCCGGGGGGAGCCGAAGCCGGTGGGCCTGCTGGCGGCCGGCGCGGATGCGCACCAGCTCGACTGGACCTGCGCGCGCCTGGTCGGGTTCGATCCCCTGTCGGTGCCCACGCTCGGCGTGGCATGTGGCAGGGGCCTGCTGCGGCCCGGGGATGTCTGCACCAACGTGCCGCCGGAGCCGTTCGTCACCCCGTTCGCCCAACCCCGGCCCCGCGACCTCACCTTCTCCGTGCCGGCGGTGCTCCGGAGCCTCCTGCACCGTCACATCACCACCCGGCCCGTGGTGCTCGGCGACAGGTGCGAGGGCTGCATGGAGTGCCTGCGGATCTGCCCGGCGGAGGCCATCAGCGTGCGGGGCAAGTTCCCGCGCATCGATCACGCGCGGTGCATCCGCTGCTACTGCTGCCACGAGGTCTGCCCCCACGCCGCCCTGGACCTGCGTGCGGGGCTGCTCTTGAGGGTGTACGACAGGTTCCGGCATGGCGAATCAATGACGAAATCAGAATGACGAATCAATGTCGAACTCCGAATGGCGAATCAATGTCGAAGTCCGAATGACGAGTTGGGTGATGATTGCAGACGCAGGGCCGCTGATTCGACATTCGTCATTTCCTCTGCGCCTTGTTGCGCGTGGTCGACGGTGGAGCGCACGACCCGAATGGCCAATAGATGACGAAATCCGAGCCGGCGCCCGTGCGGGTGAAGCGGTTCAGCCCAGGGTACTCGCGCCCGCGGGCACTCGTGCCCGCTGGCACTTGTGCCCGGGGGCCTTGGGCCGGGAGAATGTGAGCGCTTCAACTACGGCGCCGCCGCCTGCGAGGAGGCGACGCTCCCAATTGGACGGGTAGCCATGAGCGAAGATGGCGAATCACCGGGCGCGGGTCAGGCCGGCGCGCAAGACATCCACCGGATTGCCAGGCAGGGCGACGCGATGGCCCTGGACGCCCTGCTCTCGGAGCGCCCGGAGCGCGCAACAGCCGTAGACGAGGCCGGCAGCACCGCGCTGCACCACGCGGCGCGGTCCGGTTCGCGGGGATGCGTGCAGCTCCTTCTGGCCAGGGGGGCCGACCCGGCTGCGCCCAACGATCGCGGCGACGCGCCGCTGCATTTTGCGGCCATGTCCGGCTGGGCGGACATGGTCCACCTGCTGCTGGCCGGCGGGGCGGACTGCGACCGGGCGAACTACTCGGGGGAGACGCCGCTGCACGTGGCGGTGCGCTGGGGCCGTCGGGAGGTCGCAAGCGTGCTGGTTGAGGCCGACGCCAACACCGACGCACCCGACGCCCGCGGCAAGACCCCTCTGCACTGGGCCGCCTACTGCGGCTTCGCCGACATGGCGGAGCTCCTGCTGCGCGCAGGCAGCGACGCGACGGCGGTCGACAACGACGGCCTAACCCCCCTGGACATCGCCCACGACTCCGCCCTCATCGACCCGCTGAAAGCTCCCCCGACCCCCCATGGGCAGTAGTACGTGGCTAAAGAACCCTGCCCCTTACGATCCCCCGAAAGGGGTGCAGGGGCACGGCAGCCTACTCCGCCGAAGCAGACGCTTTCACCCTCCGTAGCAAGGCTACTGCGGCGTCCGGGTCGGCTGCGAAGGCCGGATATCATGCCCCTACTATGCTCCCGATTGCAGGGTCACTCTTCCGAGGAGAAGCCGGAGGGGAAGATCGGCCCGATCCCGCCCAGGGCCGACCGGGCCTGTCAACCTTGGAGGCACCCGACCGCAAACGCAGCCGGCCTCAGCCTTTACGCTCGGGCGCGCGGCAGGTAGAATGAATGGAGAGCCGGGGGCGCCGGCCTCGCAAGAGCGTTTGAACCTTTTGGGCGTCATGTGACAACTAAGAATGGGGATAAGTCGCGTGCGCCGCCTTCCAGGCGGCCGCGACGCCGAGGGCATAGAACTGGGTACGGAAGAACCAGAGGGAAAGGGACCGAGGGAAATGGAAAAGAGCAGAAAGTCAGCTGCACTGTTGGCGGCGGCGGGGCTTGCCGCGGGCCTGCTTCTGGGCGGGCTGGCGCGAACGCCCGCGCCGGTCGCGGCGGCTGCGGCGCCGGCGGCCAAGAGGGCCGAGGGCGACCTGGAAGAGCTGCGCGGCTTTGCCAACAAGCTCTCGAGGGTCTTCCGAGCGGCCTCGGACGCCGTCTCGCCCGCCGTGGTCTACATCAGCACCGAGTGGACGGAGACGGTGCGGCGCCCGAATCCCTGGTTCAACGACCCGTTCTTCGGGCCGGGGGCGCGGCGGCCCCGGGGCCCCCGGGAGTTCCAGAGGCCGCGCCGGAGCCTGGGCTCAGGGGTGATCGTGGACGAGGAGGGCTACATCCTGACCAATTACCACGTCGTGCAGCGGGCGGAGAAGTTGGAGGTTAAGCTCGCCGACGGTGGCACCTTCAAGGCCGAGGTCGTGGGCACGGACCCCAAAACCGAGCTGGCTGTCATTCGGATCAAGGGAGCGCCCGAGAACCTCCCGACCGTGAAGCTGGGCGATTCCGACGTGCTGGCCGTGGGCGATTGGGTGCTGGCCATCGGCAACCCCTTCGGCTTCGCGCAGACGGTGAGCGCGGGCATCGTGAGCGGCAAGGGACGCGTGCTGGGCATGGCGCAG